>NZ_CM001466.1:1847147-1864021 GCF_000231055.2 Saccharomonospora azurea NA-128
GTCGTGCGCCACCGCGGGGTCGGCGCTCCTCGGGGCCGGAGCACCGCCACCGGTGGGGCCGTCGCCCTCCTTCTTCGCAGCGGCCTGGGCGCTGCCGCCGGCGTCCTGGACGACGGCGGCGTTGTGCGCCGCGGCGTTCGTCGCCGCTTCCTCGTCGGCGCCGGCCAGTACCGCGGGGCTCGCCACCCCGGTGACGAAGAGAGCGAGCACACCGACGGAGGCGTAGCTGCGGGCGGCGTCGCGCACCGACCGGCTGAACGACGTCACGGGTGTGGAGATGTTTCGGGTCGGGGCCTGCAGCGCGATGATCTGCTTCACGCGCTCGAACATCTTGTGGTTTGCCACTTGCGTGGATCTCCTTCTCGCTGAGGTACCGCCGGTACTGTTCGGGGGCTTCGACCGGCGGCCGCTTCACGGTGACCCCTCGGGGGAAAGGTTCGGCCAACCGCGAAGACCTGTGCGAGATTACGAAATGACAACGGCCAAATCGACAACGGGTGACCAGCAACACAGTCCGGACGTGTTTTGTCGATCTCCGAACGGTTTATCCAGTGCGGCTTTACGCCCATGACCTGCGCTGATGCTGGAACATGACCTCGTTCACTCTCAGTGCCCCTCGCCGGAAAACAACGATCTTCCCGCACCCCCAGGACGCTTTTCGTTCACCTTGCGAAGCACCTGACCGACCGTGGTCAATCAGCTCGGAAATCGTGGACTCGAATACCGAAACAAGCCGAAGAGGAAGCGCAGAGTCGCGAATACTCGATCGAATTCCACAACACGAATCGACAAGGTTGCTCCTTGTGACCGGTGTCATGACGATACGCTCGCGCTCGGTGTCGGATTCCGCCGAGGTGACTGACCACGCCTGGTCACCGCCTCGGCGAACGGGACGGACGCAGTCCACGCGGTAGGAACACCGCGACGAGCGCCGCCAAACCGACGACGGCAGCCGTCTGTCCCCACGCCCAGGCGGCGTAGACCACGAGGCAGGCCAGCTCGGTGCCGAGCCCGACGAACGACGTGACGGTCGCTCGAGCACCTCCGCGCACCCGCTCCTGCAGCCACGTGGTCGCCACCACCAGCACCCCGCGGTACCCGGCGTAGAACACCGCGACACCCACGAGACTTCCCGCCTGGGCGAGCACATCGGAGACGGCGAACACACCGACCGCCACCCCGAACCACAGCGTCAGGGTGGTGGGCCTCACGCGCACGAACCGACCTGCCGCCAGGGCACCGAGCGCTCCCGCGAGCGGGATGGCCGGCAACACCATCGGCACCCACCGCGTCGGCACACCCCAGTCGGCGGCGAGCAGTCCGAAGTACTCCTCGACCGCGTCCAACGCGCCCAGGACGGCCACGACCGCGACAGCGCCGCGGACGGCGCGATCGGTCAGCGCTTCGCGCGCGCCCTCGCGGAGCGCGCCGACGTAGGAGCCCGGCGCTCGCTCCGCGCCGTGCGCACGCGGGGGCTCGGGAAGACCCGCCGCCACCAGCGCCGCGCCGACACAGACGGCGACGCTGACCCAGCCCACCAGTGGGTATCCGCCCGCGCTGAACAGAGTGGTGGCGGCCACGGCGGCGGGCACGTTCGCCACGAGTTCCAGCGCGTCGAGCTGCCCGTGGACCCGGCCGAACCGGTCGGCGGAACCGGCGGCCGCGAGGCCGTCGTGCAACAACGCCTCCACCGAACCCGAGACGAGTGCACCGCCGATCCCCCAGAGCGCGAAACCGTAAGCGAAGCAGGTGAACCCGGGCCAGGCCGTCCACAACACGTACGCCGACGCCTGCGCGAGACCTCCCAGCGCCATCGCACCGCGGTGGGAGAACCGGTCGGCCCACGCGCCGCTGGGCACCTCCGCGAGGATGCCGACCACCGACCAGACGACGAACAGCCACGAGATCCGGGCGTCCGACAGGCCGACGTCGGCGAACAGCAGCGCGTACAGCGGGTAGAACGGGACGGCGTCGGAGAGCAGCGCCCACCATCGCAGGCGCCGCACCAGGACGCGGTCACGTCCTGTCGAGCGCTGCCGTCGCGTCGGTCAACATCGGTTCGCCATGTCGGCGACCCTACTGCGCGACGAGCGTCACACCAAGCTGTTCGTGCTCCCGCCGCCCTTGACGATGCCGAGCCGGGCGCGCACCACGGCCATGCACTCGTCCTCCACGTAGAGCACGCCCGCCTCCTCGGCGAGGGCTCGCGCCTCCGCCGAGACGATGCCCTCCTGCAGCCACACCGCCCGAGCGCCGTGCCGGAGCGCGTCGCGGGTCACGTCGGCCGCCTCGGGAGAGGGACGGAAGACGTTCACCACCTGGATCGTCTCGCCCGCCTTCACCGCCTCGGCCAGATCGCGATACACGGGCTCGCCGAGCACACGGGTTCCGGGTTCGGCGACCGGGTTCACCGGGATGATCCGGAACCCGGCGGCCCGCATCGCGGCGGGCACCGTGTGCGCCTCCTTCGCCGGGTTCCGGCTGAGCCCCACCACCGCGACCGAGTCGAACTCGGTGAGGATGCGCTGCGCCGTGGGTGTCATCCGTATCGATCCCTTCGTCGGTCCGTGTGTCCGGTTACCACCGGAGGCCTGTCGCTACCAGCGCGTCGACGTCTTGCGTGGCGGGCGCAGGCGCGCGCTCACCACCAGCACGTTCGGTTCGTCGGAGCGGGTGAACTCGCGCAGCAGCCGCCGGAACGCCCGTCCGAAGCCGTCGACGCGGTCGGCGTGGACCCCGAACGACTTGGCGAGCCCCACGAAGTCCGGCGTCACCAGCTCGGTCAGGGAGTCGGTCACCGGGTCGGCGGGGTACTGCGCGTACTGCTCCGAGTCGGTGCAGGCGTAGCGGCCCAGACCGTCGTCGACGATCACCACGGTGACGGGCAGTTTCTCCTGGATCGCCGTCGCGAGCTCGGCGCACCCGGTCAGGAAGGCGCCGTCACTCGTCACGCACACCGCCCGCACCGCGCCTCCCGCCGCGACGCCCAGCGACGCGGGGAACCCGAACCCCACGGTGCCCCGGCCCAGCGGCAGCGCGAGCTCCCGCGGCCCGGACACGCGGTAGAAGCTCCCAATCCAGTACCCCGCGACGCACGTGTCCGGGACGAGCACCGAGCCCTCGGGCACCGTCTCCTTCAGCGCGGCGAGGAACTCGGCGGCGCGCGGTTCCTCCTTGCGCACTCGCCTGCGGACCCTCACCTCGATGTCGTCGAGTCTGCGGGTGAGCTCGTCGAGCCCCGGCTTCGGCAGGATGCCGAGCGACAGCTCCTCCACGACCTCCCGGGCGTCGCCGAGCAACAGCAGATCCGGCGGGTAGTGCTTCGTCGCGCCCTCGGCGTCGACGTTGACCGCGATGAGCCCCGGCGGCTGCGGCATGCTCCCGTCGCGCGTCATCACGCCGTCGAAGTCGGTGCCGATCGCGAGCACCACGTCGGCGTCGTCCCACAGCAGCCCGACCTCGGGCGCGTGCACCGGGTTGGAGGCCAGGCACGGATGGTCCGGCGGCACGATGCCCCGGGCGGCGAACGTGGTGACGATCGGCGCGGCGAGGCGCTCGGCGAGCACGCCGATGGCCTCCCCCGCCCCCGACCGCAGCGCACCCCCGCCCGCCCAGATCAGCGGACGCCGAGCCTCCACCAGTGCGGCCCGTGCGGCCTCCATGTCCTCCGCCGGCACCGCCGAGAGGGGCGGAGCCGTCAGCGATGGCAGTGCGGCGCCGTCGGTACCGTCCGTGACCGGCTCGGCGGACTCTCCGAGGAAGTCCGCCGGAACGCCCACGTACACGGGCCCGCTCCGCGGTCGCACGGCCGTCTCCGCCGCCCGGCGCACGACGGCGGCGATGTCGTCGGGATGTTCCACCGCGAACGTCGCCTTCGTCAGTGACGCGAAGAACGCCCGCTGGTCACCGTGTTCGGCGAGGGAACCGGGCCCGGGCGTGCGCAGCGTCGAGGGCGCCTCGGTGGCGATCAGCAGCACCGGCGACGCCGACGCAGCCGCCTCCCCGAGCGCACGCAACGTGCCCAGCGCCCCGGGCCCCGTGGTCACGACGGCGACGCCGAGTCCTCCGGTCACCCGGGCGTAGCCGTCCGCGGCGTGCGCGGCCGCCGGCTCGTGGCGCACGCCGAGCAACCGGAGACTCCCGACGTCACCGCCGAGGTCGTCCAGGGCGTCCCAGAGCGGCAGGCTGTGTGTGCCGGGCAGCGCGAAGGCGGCTTCGACCCCGAGTTCGGCCAGGGTCCTCAGGAGGCTGTGCGCACCGGTGATCGACACGCGGCGAGGATACGATCTTCGTCACCACTGGGCCGGGAGGGTCTCCTCAGCCGGAGGTGGAGGCGGCGGAGTGCCGTCCCCGAAGGGCCGTCCACCGAGTTCCTCCCGCCCGTGGGGTGTGGCCCACAGCGACAGGTCCGGCCCCTTGGGCACGATGCGGGTCGGGTTGATCTCCCCGTGCACCTGGTAGTAGTGCCGCTTGATGTGGTCGAAGTCGACCGTGTCGCCGAACCCCGGCGTCTGGAACAGATCGCGCGCGTACGCCCACAGCACGGGCAGCTCGGTCAGCTTGTTGCGGTTGCACTTGAAGTGACCGTGGTAGACGGCGTCGAACCGGACGAGCGTGGTGAACAGCCGGATGTCCGCCTCCGTGATCGTGTCACCCACCAGGTAACGCTGGGTGGCCAGCCGCTCCGACAGCGCGTCGAGGCGCGCGAACAGGCGGTCGTACGCCTCCTCGTACGCCTCCTGCTTCGTGGCGAACCCCGCCTCGTACACGGCCGCGTTGACATCGGCGTGGACGACAGCGTTCACCTCGTCGATCTCCGCCCGCAGCGGCTCCGGGTAGAGGTCCGGAGCACCGGGACGTTGGTGAGCGGTCCACTCCGTCGACAGATCGAGCGTGATCTGCGGGTAGTCGTTGGTCACGACCTTCCCACTGGGTATGTCCACGATCGCGGGGACGCTGATGCCGCCCGAGTAGCCCGGATCGGCCTTGGCGTACGCCTCGCCGAGAAAACGAATACCGAGCACGGGGTCACGGCCGTCGGGATCCAGAGTGAACCGCCAACTGCGTTCGTCCTGGATCGGGTCGGCCACCGCGACCGACAGCGCGTGCTCCAGCCCGAGAAGCCGGCGCACCACGAGCGCGCGGCTGGCCCACGGGCACGCACGACTGACGACGAGGCGGTAACGGCCCGCCTCGACCGGCCAGCCGTCACGGCCGTCGGCGGTGATGCGGGAGGCGAAGTGATTGGGAGCGCGGTGGTACTGCCCGGTCTCCGGGTCGGTCTCGATGCCCATGGGGTCGACGCTAGTACGCCGGGCACGACGAAACGGGGCAGTAGATGAAACCGATGCCGGTGACCGACTCCATGTTCCTCGCGCTCGACACCCGGGAGCACCCCATGCACGTCGGGGGCCTCGCACTGTTCACCCCGCCCCCTGACGCGGGCGACGACTACCTGCGGCTGCTGCGCGAGGACCTGCTCACCAACTCCGATGTCCGCGACGTGTTCCGCCTCCGGCCCGCCACCCCGCTGCACAGCCTGGGTTACCTGTCGTGGACCGAGGACACCAACCTCGAACTCGACTACCACTTCCGGCACTCCGCGCTCCCGAGCCCCGGACGCATCCGCGAGCTGCTCGAACTGACGTCGCGCTGGCACAGCACACCTCTCGACCGGCACCGGCCGCTGTGGGAGGTCCACCTCGTCGAAGGCCTCGCCGACGGCCGGTTCGCGTTCTACAACAAGATCCACCACGCGCTGATGGACGGCGTGTCCGCGCTGCGCCACCTCCAGAGCGTGCTCACCGACGACCCGGCCGCGCGCGACTGCCCGCCCCCGTGGGGCACGCGGCGGCCACCGCGCGACCGCGTCCGCCCCAGTCCTCGTCCGCTCGCGCTCCTGCGTGCCGGCGGCCGGGTGCTCGGCGATCTCGCCGGCCTGGCGCCCGTGACCGCCCGCGTGGCGAGCGAGGCGTTCCGCGAACACCGCCTCACCCTCCCCCTGCAGGCGCCGAGAACGATGTTCAACGTCGCCGTGGGCGGTGCCCGGCGGTTCGCCGCGCAGTCGTGGGAGTGGGAACGGCTCGGAGCCGTCGCCCACGCGGCGGGTGTCCCCCGCAACGACGTGGTGCTCGCGATGTGCTCGGCCGCGCTGCGCACGTACCTGCTCGACCGCGACGCCCTGCCGGACACCTCGCTGGTGGCGATGGTGCCCGTGTCCCTGCGTCCCCGTGCCGGTGGTGAGACGTCGGGCAACCGCGTCGGCGCGCTGCTGTGCGACCTCGGCACCACCATCGCCGACCCCGCCGACCGGCTCGCCGTGATCCACCGCGCCATGGCCGACGGCAAACAGCTCTTCGGCGACCTGTCGCCGCTGCAGGCACTGGCGCTGTCGGCGCTGAACGTCGCCCCGTTCGCCGTGGCGCCCCTGCCCGGAGTCGTCACGCACACGCGCCCGGCGTTCAACGTCGTGATCTCCAACGTGCCGGGGCCGCGCACCCGGCTGTACTGGAACGGCGCCCGCCTCGACGGTCTGTACCCGGCATCGGTGCTGCTGGACGGGCTGGCCCTCAACATCACCACCGTCACCAGCGGCGACACCCTGGACGTCGGCATCACGGGCTGCCGCCGCAGCGTGCCGCACCTCCAACGCCTCCTGACCCACCTGGAGGACGGCCTGAACGCCCTCGAACGCGCCGTGCTGTAACCCCACCCCGTGTCCGCACTTCCCGCACGCGTGTCCGCACTTCTCGTACGCGTGTCCGCACCGTGCGACGCGAACACACGTACGCAGGGCGCGGACACGACGACAACTGCCAAAGAAGTGTTTGACGGTTGGTGCGATTCGTGCCACAGTGCGCCGTATGACGGACGGCTCCTCGCTCGACGACCTGCGCGTTCTGGCGCATCCGGTGCGGCTTCGCATCCTGTCCCTGCTCACCGGCGTGGCCATGAGCGCCGCCGAGATCGCCCGAGAGATCGGCGAGACCCAGGCCAACGTCAGCTACCACCTCCGCCGCCTGCACGCCGCAGGCCTCCTCGACGTCGAGGCGGAGGTCCGCATCCGCGGCGGCCGGGCCAAGCGCTACCGCCACTGTCCGGAGAGTGGGCCGGACTTCACCGAACGCACCCGGGACGAGGAGCGGGTGTTCATCACCGCCATGGCGCGGGAACTGCACCGCAGGTCCGACGCGCTGGACACGAGCGAGCGAGGCAGCCTGACCGACGCCGAACTGTGGGTCGACGAGCAGACGTGGCGACGCGCGGTCGAGAAGGCCCACGAGATCGCGAAAGAGCTGCACGACGCGGCGAAGGCTCCCCGCGCCCCCGGTACTCGCCACGTCAACGCCACCGTCGCGCTGTTCCCGATGGCCGACCAGTGAGCGCGCCGCTGCGAGCTCCGCTGGGTCACACCGCCTTCCGCAACCTGTTCCTGGGCAGGACCGCCGCCGAGACCGCGAACGCCGTCGCTCCCGTCGCACTCGCGTTCGCGGTGCTGGACCTCACCGGTTCCGCGGCGATGCTGGGACTCGTCGTCGCCGCCCGCTCGGTGGCGAACGTGGTGCTGGTGCTCTTCGGCGGTGTCCTCGCCGACCGCCTGCCCCGCGCGGTGATCCTGCAGGGCACCGAACTGGGGGCGGCGGCCAGCCAGGCGCTGCTCGCGGCGGCGGTGCTCGGGGAGTTCGCGACGGTACCCCTGCTGCTCGTGCTCAGCGTGGTGAACGGCGCGCTCGCCGCGATGTCGCTGCCCGCCGCCGCCTCTTCCACCCCGCAGACCGTTCCCTCCGGCCTGCTGACCCAGGCCAACGCGCTGGTCCGGGTCGGAGCCAACACCGGCCGGATCACCGGGGCGGCCGCCGGGGGCGCCGTGGTCGGGGTGTCCGGCCCCGGCTGGGCGATGGGGGCCAACACCGTTCTCTTCCTCCTGGCCGCGCTGAGCTATCGCGGTGTTCGCGTCGGCGCCACCCGACCGGACCGGACGTCGACGCCGCTGGCCGAGCTGAAGGCGGGCTGGCGGGAGTTCGTCTCGCGGCGCTGGGTCTGGCTCGTGGCGACGCAATTCATGATCGTCAACGCCGTCCTCGCCGGGTGTGTGGCGGTCCTCGGGCCGGTGGTCGCGGACCAGACCATCGGCCGTGCGGCCTGGGGTGTCGTCATGGCCGCGAACATGGCCGGGGCGCTCGTCGGAGGCATCGTCGCCGCGCGGCTGCGGCCTCGGCGTGCCCTCGCCGTGGGGGTCGCCCTCATCGCGGTCGAGGCCGTTCCCCTGGTGGTTCTCGCGCAATCTCCGAACCTCGTGCTGCTGGTCGCGGCGATGTTCGCGGCCGGGATCGCCGTCGAGCAGTTCGTGGTGTCCTGGGACCTGTCGCTGCAGGAGAACATCGACGAGAACGTCCTCGCTCGGGTGTATTCCTACGACATGCTCGCCGGGTTCGTCGCGCTCCCCTTGGGGCAGGTGGCGGCCGGGCCGCTCGCCGAGCGGTTCGGCGAGCAGGCCACGTTGATCGGCGGCGCCGTCCTCCTCGTGCTGACCACGGGCCTCGCGCTCCTCAGCCGTGACGTGCGGTCACTGGAGCGCCGGGTCAGCCCCGAAGACCCGCCGGTCGATCGGTCGGCCACGGGTTGATCTCCTCGACCAACCTCGCCACCGCCAGCACGAGGTCGTCGGAGTGACGCGGCCCCACGATCTGCAACCCCACGGGCAGGCGGTCCGACGTGAAGCCCGCGGGCACGGTGATCGCGGGCTGCTGGGTGAGGTTGAACGGGTACGTGAAGCGCGTCCACTGCGGCCAGCTCTCGTAGCCGCTGCCCGGCGGCACGTCGTGCCCCACCTCGAAGGGTTTGATCGGCATCGTGGGCGTGATCAGCAGGTCGTAGCGCGTGTGGAACTCTCCCATGTGGATGCCCAGCGTGGCCCGTTCGGCGGTCGCGTCGAGGTAGTCGCTCGCGGAGTAGGTGCGTCCCCGTGCCCACACCTCGCGCAGACCCGGGTCGACGCGGTCCTCGGAGTCCGGGGGGAACGAGTCGAGCCATTTCGCGGCTCCCGTCGACCACAGCACCTCGAACGCGTCGGCCGGGTCGGTGAAACCGGGGTCGGCGTCCTCGACCGTCAGTCCGGCCTCACTCAGCTTCGCGACGACCGACACCACGATCTGCGCGATCTCCGGGTCGACGTCGACGTAGCCGAGGTCGGCCGAGTACGCCACGCGCAGGCCGCGCACGTCGCGACGCACCGCCTCGCGGTAGGTGCCGGGTGGGGGCGGCAGCGCGGCCGGGTCGCGGTGGTCGGGTGCGGCGAGCACGTCGAGCAGCAGCGCCACGTCGTCCACGGAGCGGGCCATCGGTCCCGCGTGCGCGAGGGCACCGAAAGGACTCGCCGGGTACAGCGGGATGCGGCCTCCGGTGGGTTTGAAGCCGACGACGCCGCAGAACGACGCGGGAATGCGCACCGATCCACCTCCGTCGGTGCCGACGGACAGCTCGCCCATGCCGGTCGCGAGCGCCACGGCACTTCCGCCGCTCGACCCGCCGGGCGTCAACGCGGGGTTCCACGGATTGCGCGTGATGCCGTCGAGCGGGCTGTCGGTCACGGCCTTCCATCCCAGTTCCGGGGTGGTGGTCTTGCCGAGCAGCACCAGACCGTGCTCGCGCATGCGCGCGGTGACGGGGCTGTCGACCTGCCACGCCTGGTCGCGGTCGATGCACAGCGAGCCGCGCAGCGTGGGCCAGCCCTGGGTGAGGAACAGGTCCTTGAGCGACGACGGGACACCGTCTAGCCAGCCGATCGGGTTGCCCTGGAGCCACCGTTCCTCGGAGCTGCGGGCAGCGTCGAGCGCGACCTCGGGATCGACGAGCGTGAAGGCGCGGTAGTCGGTGTCGCGTTCGGCGATCACGTCGAGGGAGGCGCGAGTGGCCTCCACAGGTGACAGTTCCCGGGACGAGTAGGCCGCGACGAGTTCGCTCGCGGTCAGCATCGACATGCTCGACATGACTCTCCTCGTCCTCGTCGGCGACGGCGCCTCAGCTCATCGAGGGTACATAGCCGAGGCGCTTGTCGACGACGTTGCGCAGCGGTCTGCCCTCGCACCACCGAGCGAAGTTGTCGGCGAAGACCTCGACGAGCGCGTCCCGCCAGCCCACGACGTCGCCGGACATGTGCGCGGAGATCAGGACGTTCTCCATCGTCCACAGCGGACTTTCAGGCGGCAGTGGCTCCTGCTCGAACACGTCGAGCGCCGCCGCGGAGAGGTGGCCGCTGCGCAACGCCGACACGAGGTCGTCGGTCACCATCAGCTCGCCCCGTCCGACATTGACGAACCGGGACCCCGGCTTCATGGCGGCGAACGCGCGCGCGTCGAACATGCCCTTGGTCTGCTCCGTCAGCGGTGCCACGGCCACCACGACGTCGACGTCGGCGACGTGGTCGGTGAGCTCCGCCGAGGAGACCACGGTGCCGAAGTCCGGGTCGTCCCGCCGGGCTCGACGTCCCGCCCCGGCGACCGACATGCCCACGGCCCGCAGCAGGCGGGCGACGGCCCGGCCGATCGGCCCGGTTCCGACGACGAGCGCCGAGGTGCCGGCGACGCGTTCGGTCTCGCGATGCCGCCACGTGCGTTGCTGTTGCAGGCGCAGCGAACCGGCGAAGTCCTTGGCGAACGCGATGACCAGGCCGAGGACGTACTCCGCGATCGCGGCGTCGAAGACCCCTCGCGAGTTGGTGAGCACGACGTCGCTGTCGCGCAGTTCCGGGAACATCACCGGGTCCACGCCCGCGCTGGCGATGTGCACCCAGCCGAGCGTGTCGGCCGCGGGCCACGCCGAGGGCAACGCCCGGGAGAGGAAGTCGTAGACGAACAGCGCGTCCGCACCGCGTAGGGCGTCGGGAAGGTCGGCGGCGGCGGCGTAACGAACCGTTGCCGCCCGTTCGATGGGTTCCATGTCCGGGGGACGCTGGTCGCCGCACAAAACGGCGAGAACCGGACGATCCGTGCCACTCACGTTGACACGGTATGAGGCAGTCGTATGATTGTCAACAATCCGAGGAGTCCCCCCGGAGACCCCTTCATGCAATGACGCCGTCGGAGGTCGACCCTTGGATTTCGCAGCACTGGACTTCCCCTCCTTCGACGGCCCACTCGCGCAGCGCGGTATCGGCGTGATCGCCCCGTTCGACCTCGCACTCGAACGGGAGCTCTGGCGCTGGGTACCCATGGAGGTCTCGCTTCACCTCGCCCGTACCCCGTACGAGCCGGTGCCCGTCAGCATGGAGATGGCGCACCTGGTCAGCAACTCGGCGCACCTCGCGGCCGCCACCCGCGACGTCCTCCACGTCGAGCCCGAGGTCGTCGCCTACCTGTGCACGTCGGGCAGCTTCGTGAACGGGGTCGACGCCGAGCGGTCACTGCGCAAGGTCATCTGCGACGCGGGTGCGGCCGAGGCCGTCACCACGTCCGGAGCACTCGCCGAGGTGCTGCGGCAGCTCGACCTGCGCCGGATCTCCGTGCTCACGCCCTACGACGCCGATCTCACCGCGCGACTGCACGACTTCCTGCAGGAGCTGGACGTCGACACCGTGGCCAGCGACCACCTCGGCCTCGGCGGTGGCATCTGGAAGGTCGGCTACCGGACGATCGTCGAGCACATTCTCGCCGCGGATCACTCCGCCGCCGAGGCGATCTTCATCAGTTGCACGAATCTCCCCACCTACGACGTCATCGAGCCGTTGGAGGCCGCGCTGCAGAAGCCGGTCCTCACCGCGAACCAGCTCACGATGTGGGCCTGCCTGCGGCGGATGGGCCTGCCGATCGTGGGCCCCGGCCGATGGCTGCGCGAAGTGTCCTGATTCTTCCAGTAGGATTGTCAACAATCCGCGTCAGGAGGTGCCCGTTGTCACCCAGCCAGCAGGACGCGGCCGTGTCGGTCGGTTTCATCTACCCGGACCACGCCGCCGAGGACGACTACCCCTACGCCGAGAAACTGCTCGGCGGCACGGCCCGACTCGCGGTGGAACACATCTACGGCACCGACCTGCACGCGGTGCCCGAGCTGCTCGACCTCGGCAGCCCGGCCCGCCTCGCGGAAGGCGCGGGCAAACTCGCTTTCCACGACCCCGCGGCGGTCGTGTGGGCCTGCACGAGCGGCAGCTTCGTGTACGGCTGGGACGGCGCTCACGAGCAGGTGGCCGCGCTCTCCGCGTCGGCCGGCGGACGCCCCGCCTCCAGCACGTCCTTCGCATTCGTCCGCGCCGCCGAGGCTCTGGGCGTGCGCACGGTGGCCGTCGCCGCGAGCTACCCCGACGACGTCGCCACACTCTTCGCCGACTTCCTCGGCCGCGGTGGCGTGGAGGTCGTCGGCCTGTCGAGTGCCGATATCGTCACGGCGGCCGAGGTGGGTCGGCTCTCCCCCGACGACGTGGTGGAGCTGATCGCGAGCCGCGACCACGACGATGCCGACGCGGTGCTCGTCCCCGACACGGCCATGCGCACCCTCGCTCTGATCGACGCGCTCGAACACCGCCTCGGCAAACCCGTCCTGACCGCCAACCAGGTGACCGTGTGGGAGGGGCTCCGGCTCGTCGGAGCGCTCGACACCTCCCCCGCCGTGCCCGGCCTGGGCACCCTGTTCCGAAGGAAAGGCATGTAGCCATGCTGGCCGACATCGCACCCGTCAGCAGGGAGTCGACGGCGTCGATCATCGCCCGACAGCTCCGAGACGCGATCATGAACGGCGCCCTTCCGCCGGGGACGCAACTCGGGGAGACGGAGCTGGCATCGCGTTTCGAGGTGTCGCGCGGGCCGCTGCGGGAGGCCATGCAGCGGCTGGTGTCGGAGGGGCTGCTGCGCAGCGAGCCCCACCGCGGCCTGTTCGTGATCGACCTCGAACCCGACGACGTCCACGACATCTACTGGGCGCGGTCGGCCATCGAGCGGGCGGCGGCCCAACGCGTGGTGCGCGGTCCGCACCGCGAGCAGGTCGCCGACGAGCTGGCGAAGGCGGTCACCACCATGGCCGAGGCCGACGAGCAGAACGATCCGACCGCGCTCATCGAAGCCGATCTGACGTTCCACGAGACGCTCATCGAGGCCTCCGGCAGCAGGCGTCTCGTGCGCATGGCCAGCACGTTGCTCATCGAGACGCGGATGTGCCTGTCGGCGCTGCAGCACACGTACCGGCGCAACTCCCAGCGTGCGGACGAGCGGGTCGCCGAACACAACCGCATCATCGAGGCCCTGCGACGCGGCGACGAAGAGCTGCTGATCACACTGTTGGAAGCGCACATGGAGGACGCCGTACGCCGGCTGGCGCCCGACAGGACCCTGGTGACGAAGCCGTCGACGCAGGAGTGAGCACGTCTCGGCGGCCGGACACCGCGCGCGATCCGGCCTAGTTGAGCCCCGCGATCGCACCGGTCGCCGTCGCGGCGGTGGCGCTGCCCAACGCGATGCCCCACCCCAGCGGCCCCAACGGCGTGCACCCGAAGAAGTGGCTCAGCCCGGGTGTCTGGATCACCGCCGCCAGCACGGCGGCGGAGCCGACCCCGGCGAGCACCACCGAGGGATTGCGACGGCCGGTCACGAGCGTCTGCCCGAGCTGGGTCGCCACGAGCGCGGCGAGCCCCACGGTGCCCGCCCTGCGCCGGCGTCCGGTGAACCGGGCCAGGGTCCACGCCGCCGTCGCGCCCACCGCGGTCGTGCCCGCGCGCACCCCGATGTCCCGGTAGAGCCGCCTGCCCAGCGAACTCTCCGGACCTTCCCGCAACGAGTCCTCCACGCTGCTGTCGTCGGGTCGGCGCAGCGCGATCGCCATCGACGGCGCGAGGTCGGTCAGCATGTTCACGAGCAGCAGCTGGCGGGCGTTGAGCGGCGAGCGTCCGGTCACGACCGAGCCGAGGATCGTGAAGGCCATCTCGCCGAGGTTGCCGCCGAGCAGCACCCCCAGGGCCAGGCGCACCGACGCCCACATCGCGCGGCCCTCCACCAGCGCCGCGATGATCGTTTCGAGGCGGTCGTCGGTGACGACGAGGTCGGCGGCGGCGCGCGCGGCGGGTGTGCCGCGCCCTCCCAGCGCGATCCCGACGTCGGCCAGCCGGATGGCGGGCGCGTCGTTGGCCCCGTCACCCGTCATCGCCACCGTCTTGCCCAGCGCCCGATACGCCTCGACGATGCGCACCTTGTGGGCCGGTGTGCAGCGGGCGATCACGTCGACACCGGGAAGCAGCGCGCGCAGCCCGTCGTCGTCCAGCTCGTCGAGGTCCGCACCGGTGACGATCTTGAGGTCGTGGTGCCCGTTGATCTCCGCGGCGATCGCGCCGCCCGTCGCGGGGTGATCGCCGGTGAGCATCACGATCTGCACGCCCGCTTCACGGAGCTTGGCCGCGGCCGGGGCGGCGCTGTCGCGGACCGGATCGGCGATCGCGAGGAAACCCCGGAACGTCAACCCTTGCACCTCGTCGAGGTTCTCCAGGTCGATCGGCTCGTCCAGCGGTCGTTCCGCGACGGCGAGCACGCGCCGGCCGGAACCGGCCAGCTCGCGAACCCGCCCGGCGAGGCGTTTGCGTGCCTTGCCCCCGACCTCGCAGCGGGACAGCACCTCTTCCGGAGCACCTTTGACGCTGAGCAGCAGACCCTCGTGGGTGCGGCCGAGAGTCGCGTGCAGGCCGCGCGACGACTCGAACGGCATGGTGGCGAGCTCCTCCCACCCGGAGGCACCGGTGGCGGTGGCGTTGCGGGCCACGCCCCACCGCGCCCCGGCTTCGGCGACCGCCCGGTCGGTGGCATGCCGCAGTTCCTCGGGCGAGTCGGCGTGCGGCGTGGCACGCAACGCCGCCGCGAGCACGGTGCGCAACGACGTGTCCCGCTCGAAGGACTTCGGCTGGGACGCCGCGCGCCCGTCGTCGATCTCGCTGACGGTGAGCCGCCCCTCCGTGAGCGTTCCCGTCTTGTCGAAGCAGAGGACGTCGACGCGGCCGAGCGCCTCGATGCTGCGCGGATTGCGCACCAGAGCGCGGTGTTCGGCCAGCCTCCGCGCCGCCGCCAGTTGCGCGGCGTTGACCATGAACGGCAGTCCCTCCGGGACCGACGCGATCGCGAGGTTGACCGCCGCGCCCAGGCTGTCGCGCAGGGGGACACCCCGCAGGAGCCCGGCTCCCGCCACCGCCGCCGCCGACCCCGCGGCGAGGGGCAGGCTCTTCTCGGTCAGCTCGGTCAGCCGTGACTCCACACCGGTGGTGGGGGCACCCTCGCGCGCGATGGCCATGCTGCGCCCGGCCTCGGTGTCGTCGCCGACGGCCACCACCGCCGCGGTGGCCCGGCCCGCGGCCACGGTCGTGCCCTCGTAGACCATCGACGACCGCTCCGCGACCTCCGACGCCACGACGGGTGCGGCGTCCTTGGCCACGGGCAGCGACTCTCCGGTCAGCGACGACTCGTCGACCTCCAGCCCCGAGGACTCCACGAGCCTGCAGTCCGCGGGCACCACGTCGCCCGCCGTCAGCACCACCAGGTCGCCGGGCACGAGTTCGTCGGCGGTGAGGGTGCGCTCCTGGCCCTCCCGCACGACCACGGCACCCACCGCCGACCGGCTCAACAGCTCGGCCAGCTCCCGCTCCGCGCGCACCTGCTGCAGACCGCCGATCAACGCGGAGAGCCCGACGACGGCCACGACGAGTGCCGCGTCCACGGGCGAGCCCACCGCCGCGGCGACCGCCGCGCCTCCGGCCATGACCGGCGTGAGGGGGTTCGCCAACTCGGCCATGAACGCGCTGCCCAGGGTCGTCCCACCGGAGCTCGGCCTCCTCACCGCGGCGGCTCGGCGCCGGACCTCCGCCTCGCTCAGTCCGGACTCACCGCAGCCGAGCCGGTCGCGCACCGCGGACACGGGCATCATGTGCCACGGCATCGCCCTGGATCCGACCGCCTCCGCACGGCTCGGCTCCCTCAGGCGCAACGCGTGGCGCCGCGCGTTGAACAACGCGATGGCCGCACCCGCGTTCAACGGCCGTTGCGCACGCGTGGTCGGGTTCGTGACCCCGCCCCGCAGCACCGAGATCATGCCCACCGCGGACGACGCCTGGGCGATGCGGATGCTGTGGGTCGTCACCGTCTTCATGACCCCGACGGCCTCGATCAGCACCGCGGCGGTGACGAGATCGGCCCCCACCAGGACGTGCGCGCCCCACGGCGGCCGCTCCCCGTGCGCGTACACCCCCACACCGCAGTCGGCCACGGACAACGCTCGCCGGGAGTTCGAGACCACCAGCACCCGGTGGCCGCTCTCCTGCAACTCGCGCACGGTCGTGCGGGGATCGTCGGTCTCGTGGACGGGAACGCCGCTGCGCTGTGCGGTCACGGAGAGCAGTTCGGTGTTCGGCAGCGACTCCGGGCTCAGCCCGGCCACCGCCTGCAACCGCCGGCCACGACCGAGTCCCAGCACCTGGTCCACACCCTGGCGGCGGACCGCGGCGACCTCCTCCGCACCGTGCGGCCCCGTGAGCTCGCGGCCGTCGATCGGCCCGAGCCACCACTCGCCCTCCTCCGCCGTGCCGTCGGGGTCGGCCGACGAGAACAGCCGCCACGCCACCTCGGCGATCGTCTTCCTGTCGGCTCCGCCCACGGGCACCAGAGCCGACATCGCCCACGAGCCGGTCCGCAACCCCTTCGTGTCGACGACGACGACGTCGATGGTGTCCATCTTCCGCAATGCCGAGCGTTCCATGACGATCGCGCCACGCCGGGCGATCGCCGTGCCGAGCGCACTGCCGAAGGCCGCCCTGCTCGTCTCGACGGACTTCGGCAGGGTCGCGAGCCCGAGCGCCACCCCGTTGCGCAGCCCCAGGAACGGTGTCGCCGACGCCCCCACGACGGCGCCGAGGCCCA
>NZ_CM001466.1:1864121-1914324 GCF_000231055.2 Saccharomonospora azurea NA-128
CCAGCGCCCTGCTCTGGTAGCGCTCGCCCTCACCCCTCGGGGCGGGCGCGGGGCGCGCGCTCGGCCGCGTCTTCGCGGCGACGGCGTCCGGGCCCGTCACGATCCGGTCCTCGACCGCCGCCCAGGCCCGCTCGATGGCTCTGGCCTCCCGCCACTCCCCGGCGCGCTGCACGACGTCGAGGATGATGCTCTCGTTACCCGCCGCGAGGCCCTGGGTCAGCGCTCCCGCCATCGACATCCGCGAGTCGGCGCGCGTCGGCCCCTGGGACCCCGGTGTGACCAGGTCCTTGAGCCACGGGTGGTGGTCCACGGCGGCCAGCAACCCCGCCACCTCCGACGGGAGCGGCGCCCACCGTCCGAGCCGGGTGACGACCGAGAGGAGGAGCCCGAGCGCGTCGACGGCCAACGTCGGCAGCACCTGGGTGCCCCTGACCCCCTCGGCCGGGTGGTGGGTCTCGTCCTCGGCGGCCTCGTCCTCGATCGTCAACGGCTCGGACTCCGCCCGCCGGACGAGCTTCACGATGTCCCGGACCCGGGGTGGTGGATCGGCCACGGTGACGACGAGCCGCGACGTCGGCCCGTTCACGCGCGCCCACTCCACCCGCGGATGGGACTCGACCGCCTCCTCGACCCTGCGGGCCACCTTGGCACGGCCCTTGCCCTGCACTCCCTGCACCTCGACGTAGAACCGGCGAGGGCTGGTTGCGACGTACCGCCGCGGGCTGGCGACCAGTGACGCCAGCCCCTGCGCTGTGCCGACGGCGGTACCGACGAGGGACAGCGGGCCGGGGATCGGCAGACCGAGCAGGTTCATGGAGCCGGAATGCCCCGCCACGTGGTGTTCTACGCACTGCGGCGGGGGCTGTCGGCCGCTCTCAGAGCGCCTCGGAGATCGCCGTGCCGAGGTCCTCCGTGGTCGCCGTGCCACCGAGGTCGGGAGTCGCCACCCGCCCCTCGGACAGCACCTTCTCGACGGCGCCGTCGACCGATCGGGCGGCCTCCGACTCACCGAGATGGTCGAGCATCATCGCGCCCGCCAGGATCTGCGCCACCGGATTCGCGATGCCCTTGCCGGCGATGTCCGGGGCACTGCCGTGCACGGCCTCGAACATCGACGGGTGGGTGCGTTCCGGGTTGATGTTGCCGGACGGCGCCATGCCCAGCCCACCCGTGACGGCGGCGGCGAGGTCGCTCAGGATGTCGCCGAACAGGTTCGACGCCACGACGACGTCGAGCCGGTCGGGCTGCTGCACCATCCTGGCGGCGAGGGCGTCGATGTGGCACTGCTCCGCGGCCACGTCGGGATACTCGGCCGCGACGAGCTCGAAGATCTCGTCCCAGAACGGCATCGTGTGGATGATGCCGTTGGACTTCGTCGCCGAGCACACGCGACGCGAACGGGTACGGGCCAGCTCGAACGCGTACCGGATGATGCGCTCCACCCCGACGCGGGTGAACACCGACTCCTGCAGCACGAACTCGCCGGGTTGCCCCTGGTTGTGCCTGCCGCCGAGAGTGGAGTACTCGCCCTCCGAGTTCTCGCGGACGATCACCATCTCCAGCTCGTCGGCCGTCCGCCCCGCGAGCACGGATGTGGTGCCGGGAAGCAGCCGCACCGGCCGGAGGTTGACGTACTGCGAGAACGCGCGCCGCAACGGGATGAGCAACCCCCACAGCGACACGTGGTCCGGCACCCCGGGAAACCCGACGGCACCCAGCAGGATCGAGTCGAACCGGGACAGCGTCGCCACACCGTCCTCGGGCATCATCGCGCCCGTCGTGCTGTAGCGCTCGCAGCTGTAGTCGAACTCGGTCCAGCGCAGTGCGAAACCGTGGCGTTCCGCGGCGGCGTCGAGCACCCTGCGCGCCTCCAGGGTGACGTCGACACCGATGCCGTCGCCGGGAATGGTCGCGATGTCGTAGGTCCTCACCGGCGCGATCACAGGCTCACCGCGACGTACTTGGTCTCCAGGAATTCCTCGATGCCGACGGTGCCGCCCTCCCGGCCGAGGCCCGACTGCTTGACGCCGCCGAACGGCGCCGCGGGGTTCGACACGATGCCCTGGTTGAGCCCGACCATGCCGGTCTCCAACCGCTCGCTGACGCGCAGGGCTCGCTTGACGTCGTTGGTGTAGACGTATCCGACGAGGCCGTACTCGGTGTCGTTGGCCGCCGCCAGCGCCTCGTCCTCGGTGTCGAACACCGAGATGGGCGCCACCGGGCCGAAAATCTCCTCCCGCGACAGGCGGGCGTCCGCGGGCACGCGGGTGAGCACGGTCGGCTGGTAGAAGTTGCCGGGCCCGTCCACGGTCGCACCCCCGGTCAGCACCTCCGCGCCGCGCCGGGCGGCGTCCTCGACGAGCTCGTCGACCTTCGCCACCGCCGCGGAGTCGATGAGTGGTCCGACCACGACACCGTCCTCCGTGCCCCGACCGATGGGCAGCGCCGACATGCGCTCGGTGAGCCTGCGGGCGAACTCGTCGGCGATGCCGCGTTGCACGTAGAAGCGGTTGGCCGCCGTGCACGCCTCGCCGATGTTGCGCATCTTCGCCTGCATGGCGCCCTCGACCGCCGCGTCGAGGTCGGCGTCGTCGAACACCAGGAACGGCGCGTTGCCGCCCAGCTCCATGGACGTGCGCAACACCTTGTCGGCGCACTGCTCCAGCAACAGGCGCCCCACCGCCGTCGACCCCGTGAACGACAGCTTGCGAGCCCGCCCGTCGCGGATGACGGGCTCCATGACCCCGCCCGCGTCGGACGTCGTGACGACGTTGAGCACGCCGTCGGGCAGTCCCGCGTCCGCCAGGATCTGCGCGAGCGCCAGCATCGACAACGGCGTCTGCTCGGCGGGCTTGACCACCATCGTGCAACCCGCCGCGACGGCCGGACCGATCTTGCGGGTGCCCATCGCCATCGGGAAGTTCCAGGGCGTGATGAGCAGCGACGGGCCGACGGGCTGCTTGGTCACGAGGAACCGCCCGGTGCCGTTCGGTGCCACGGCGTACCCGCCGTCGATCCGCACGGCCTCCTCGGCGAACCAGCGGAAGAACTCGGCCGCGTACGCGACCTCGCCCCGCGACTCCGCGAGCGGCTTGCCCATCTCCAGCGTCATCAGCAGGGCCAGTTCCTCCTGCCGCGCGAGCAGCGCGTCGTAGGCCCGGCGCAGGATCTCCCCGCGCTCCCGGGGCGAGTGGGCCGCCCAGTCCGCCTGCGCGGAGACGGCGGCGTCGAGCGCCGCCAGGCCGTCCGCGGCGGAAGCGTCGGCCACCTCGCAGAGCACCGCCCCGGTCGCCGGGTCGGACACGGGGAACGTCGCGCCGCTGCCGGCGGGCGTCCACTTGCCGCCGATGAACAACTCCTTGGTGACGGCTTCCACCACGCTCGACTCGGTGACCGCGCTCATGAAGACTCCTCGCTGTCGCTGATTGCGCCACTGCGAGTGCCATGCTACGAATATTGTCGACAATCTACAACCCTGGAGGACACTCTCCCCGACCTCGGGGGACGCGACCATCGCGCCACATGCGACGAGCGTCCCTCGCCCAGCTCGCCACACCGATCCGCCACGCGAACGACGTCCACCGACGTCACCCAGCCGTTGCAAAGGAGCACGCTGACATGGCCCGGCTTTCCCCGATCCTCAAGCAGGCCACTCCGGTCGTCGTCGACCACGGAGAGGGCACCTACCTCTACGACACCAGCGGACGCCGCCACCTCGACTTCACCGCGGGCATCGGGGTGACGAGCACCGGACACTGCCACCCGCGCGTGGTGGCCGCCGCTCAGGAGCAGATCGGCAAGCTGATCCACGGGCAGTACACCACCGTGATGCACAAGCCCCTGCTCGACCTGACCGAGCGGCTCAGCGAGGTGCTGCCGCAGGGGCTCGACTCCCTGTTCTTCGCCAACTCCGGCAGCGAGGCCGTCGAAGCGGCGTTGCGCCTCACCCGGCAGGCGACGGGACGGCCGAACGTCGTCGTGTTCCAGGGCGGCTTCCACGGCCGCACGGTGGCCGCGGCGTCGATGACCACGTCCGGCACGCGGTTCAGCGCGGGCTTCTCGCCGTTGATGAGCGGCGTGCACGTCGCGCCGTTCCCGTACGCCTACCACTACGGGTGGGACGAGAAGACCACCACGGAGTTCGCCCTGCGCGAGCTGGACTACCTGTTCGCCACGCAGACCTCCCCGCAGGAGACGGCGGCGTTCTTCGTGGAACCGATGCTGGGCGAGGGCGGCTACGTGCCCGCGAACAGCGAGTTCCTGGCGGGCTTGCGCCGCCGCGCCGACGAACACGGCATCCTGCTGGTCGTCGACGAGATCCAGACCGGGTTCGGGCGCACGGGCAGGTTCTGGGGCCACGACCACTTCGACGTCCGCCCCGATGTCGTACTCATCGCGAAGGGACTCGCGAGCGGTTTCCCGCTCTCGGGCATCGCGGCGTCGCAGGAACTCATGAGCAAGGCCTGGCCGGGCTCGCAGGGCGGCACGTACGGCGGCAACGCGGTGTCGTGCGCGGCGGCGCTGGCCACCCTGGACGTCATCCAGGAGGAGAACCTCGTGGAGAACGCCGCAGCGCGGGGCCGGCAACTGCTGGAGGGCGCGAAGGCGGTCGGCGAGAAGACGCCGGGGATCGGCGACGTGCGCGGCCTCGGCCTGCTCGTCGGGTCGGAGTTCGTCACGGCCGACGGCAAGCCCGACGGCGCGACGGCGCAGGCGGTGCAGAAGGCCGCCGCCGAGAAGGGGCTGCTGCTGCTCACCTGCGGGGCGTTCATGAACGTCGTGCGCATGATTCCGCCCCTGGTGGTGACCAGCGAGCAGATCGACGAGGCGTTGGAGATCTGGACCGACGTCGTCGCCTCGGTCACCGGTTCCTGATCCGCGCCTCCACCGACCTGCCGAGGAGTTTTCGTTGGCTCGCTACATCACCATCACGCTCGACAAGCGCGGCGTGTCGTGCCGCGCCCGGCTGCTCGACGACGAGGCGCCGAGGACCTGCCAGGCGGTGTGGGACGCCCTGCCGCAGAGCGGCTCGGCCTACCACGCGAAATACGCCCGCAACGAGGTCTACACCCTCGTTCCCCCATTCGCCGACCCGAAGCCGGGCCGCGAGAATCCCACGGTGACGCCCATTCCCGGCGACGTCGTGTACTTCGGATTCGAGCCGTGGGAGATCGGCAACCCGGCGTACGGGTACGACGAGGACAGTGAGGCGCACAGCGCGAAAGGCGCGACCGATCTCGCCATTTTCTACGGCCGCAACAATCTCCTGATCAACGGCGACGCCGGATGGGTTCCCGGCAACGTCTTCGCGACGATCACGGAGGGGCTGGAGGACATGGCAGCGGCCGCGCAGGACCTGTGGTTGCGTGGCGTCGAGGGCGAGACGCTGACGTTCGCGCGCGCCTGAACAGCAGAAGTGTTCACCCGACCGGGTGGCATTGCGATCTTCACTCTGCGTGTACAGTCGATCACTCGGCGGAGTGGCACGGCTACAACCTCCGTCCCACGGCGCCGACTCGCAGCAGATCGACCCGGTCGGGCGAACACGATTGGTCACGATAGTCGACACAATCCGGCCCCTGTGCAAAACCCGAAAGGGGTACGTGTTTAGACTGAGAGGATTTCACCAACGGCTCCGCTCGCACTTCTCGATCTTTGACAGCGAGATGCATTCGATGGAAATCTTGATCTCGCTTTCGAAAGCAGTGTGCGCACCAATTCGCTGGATCCCCAACGGAAACCTTTGGTAGAAGGAGCCCCTCATGGAGTTCATGGTCATGCACGCCCACTACGCCGGTGACATCCTCACGGGCGTGCTGGCGCACCTCGCCCACCTGCTCGGCTGGTTGGTCTGAGCCACGGCGCCACAGGCATGACGACGCGGGGCCGGCACAGGCGCGAAGCCGGCCCCGCTCCCTCCCCGCCCCACCGCCATTCCCCCGTTTTCCCCACCCCGCCCGAAACCCTTCCCCAAACGCGAGAATGATTCATAGCCGAGTGGTGCTCGACCGTACTAGGCTGCTCGGCCATGGGCGACGTAGCGCAGCGGCTGGCCGACATCGTCGGTGCCGACAATGTTGTGAGCGGCGACGCCGTCGGTGACGACTACACCGGCGACGAAGCCCTCGTCGGAGAGCAGACCCGGCCCGCTCACGTGGTGAAACCCGCGTCCGCCGACCAGGTCGCCGCCATTCTTCGACTGGCCACCGAGGAAGTCCTTCCCGTGACGGCCCGCGGATCCGGAACAGGACTGTCCGGCGCGGCCCGGCCACGAGCAGGTGGTCTGGTCGTCTCCTTCGAGCGGATGAACGCGATCCTCGACATCGACACCGTCAACCACGTCGCCGTCGTCCAGCCCGGAGTCACCCTGTCCGAACTGGACGCCCGCACCGCGGAGGTCGGGCTCGGCTACACCGTCTATCCCGGCGAGCTGAGCGCGAGCGTCGGCGGCAATGTCGGCACCAACGCGGGCGGCATGCGGGCCGTGAAGTACGGCGTCACCCGCAACAACGTCCTCGGGCTGGAGGCCGCGTTGCCGACGGGTGAGCTCATCCGCACGGGAGGACGGTCGGTCAAGACGTCCACCGGCTACGACCTGACCCAGCTCATCATCGGCTCGGAAGGCACGCTCGCGCTCGCCACCGAGGTGATCGTCAAACTCCACCCGCGCCTCGCCCACAGTGCGACGGTGCTCGCCCCCTTCCCCACGCTCGAAACCGTGATGAAGGCCGTCCCGCAGGTCGTCTCCAGCGGGCTGGCACCCCACATCCTCGAATACATCGACGCGCTGACGATGGCCGCCATCACCCACACCGCGGAGCTGTCGCTCGGCATCCCCGACAGCGTGCGCGACGCGTCGCAGGCCTACCTCGTCGTCGGGCTGGAGAACCGCGACGCCGGCCGGCTCGACGCCGACGTCGAGGTGCTCGGCACGGTGCTCGCCGAACTCGGCGCCGCCGACGCCTACGTTCTGGAGGGGCCGTCCGCGCGCAAGCTCATCGAGGCCCGCGAGAAGGCGTTCTGGACCGCCAAGGCCGCCGGCGCCGACGAGGTGCTCGACGTCGTGGTGCCGCGGTCGTCCCTTCCGGACTTCCTCGACGCCGCGCAGGCAGCCGCCGCGCGCACCGGGTCCGGCGTCGTCGGCTGCGGCCACGCGGGCGACGGCAACGTGCACCTCGCCGTGTTCCAGAAGGACCCCGACACCCGTGCTGCGCTCCTGCACGACATCTTCGCGGCGGGCATGGCGCTCGGTGGCGCCATCTCCGGCGAGCACGGCATCGGACGTGCGAAGAAGGACCACTTCCTCCAGCTGGAGGACCCAGTCAAGATCGAACTGATGAGCCGAGTGAAGCGGGCGTTCGACCCGGCCGGGATTCTCAACCCCGGTGTGCTCTTCGGCCGGGAGGACTAGACATGACCATGAACGGTGCCCAGTCGTTGGTACGCACTCTCGTCGACGCCGACGTCGACGTGTGCTTCACGAACCCAGGGACCTCGGAGATGCACTTCGTCGCCGCACTCGACGACGTGCCGCAGATCCGTGGCGTGCTCGGGTTGTCGGAAGGAGTGGTCACCGGAGCCGCGGACGGCTACGCCCGTGTGGCGGACAAGCCCGCCGCCACGCTCCTGCATCTCGGCCCCGGCCTCGCCAACGGGCTCGCCAACCTGCACAACGCCCGCCGAGGCCACACGCCGGTCGTCAACATCATCGGCGACCACGCCACCTACCACAAGGAACTCGACGCACCGCTCGAATCCGACATCGAGGCCCTGGCCGGGTCGTTGAACGGCTGGGTGCGGCGGTCGTCGAGCACGGCGGAGGTCGGTGCCGACACCGCGGCGGCGGTGGCCGCGGCCCAGGACGCTCCCGGCCAGGTGGCGACGCTGATCCTGCCCGCCGACGTGTCGTGGGGTGAGGGCGGGACACCCGTCGCGCCGAAGGCGTCGCGCTCTCCGAGGCAGGTGGACTCGGACACGGTGAAGGGGATCGCCGAGGTGCTGCGGGGCGGCGAGCCCGTGGCCCTGCTGGTGGGCGGTGCGGCGTGCCGGGAAGCCGGGCTGCGCGCGCTGAGCCGCATCGCCAAGGCCACCGGCGCCAAGCCGTTCGCCGAGACGTTCCCCTCCCGCATCGAACGCGGAGCGGGCCTGCCCAACATCGAACGGCTCGGCTACCTGGCCGAGCAGGTGGCCTACCAGCTCGACGGCGTGCGACACCTCGTCGTGGTGGGAACCCGCGCGCCCGTGTCGTTCTTCGCCTACCCGGGCAAGGCCGGCGATCTGGTGCCCGAGGGCGCGCACGTCCACACCCTGGCCGAGCTGGGCGACGACGTCGTCGCCGCGTTGGAGGAGCTCGCCGACGAGGTGGCGGCCGACGTCGAGCCCGACCTCGCGCCGGCGCAGCGGCCCGAGCTGCCGAGCGGCGACCTCACGCCGCAGAACTGGGCGCAGGTGATCGGCGCGCTGCTGCCGGAGAACGCGATCATCTCGGACGAGGCGAACACCTCCGGTCTGCTGGTGCCGATGACCACCGCGGGAGCGCCCCGGCACGATGTGCTGACGTTGACGGGTGGCGCGATCGGGCAGGGGATGCCGGTGGCCACGGGCGCGGCCATCGCGGCCGAGGACCGGCCGGTGATCAACCTCGAATCCGACGGCAGCGCCCTGTACACCATCCAGTCACTGTGGACGCAGGCGCGCGAGAACCTCAACGTCACGACCGTGGTGCTGAACAACCGCGCCTACGCCATCCTCCGCATGGAGCTGCAGCGCGTGGGTGCGGAATCGTCCGGTCCGAAGGCCAACGGCCTGCTCGACCTGTCCACACCGGACCTCGACTTCGTGCGGATGTCCGAGGGCTTCGGTGTGCCGGCGACCCGGGCGAGGACGGCGGAGGAGCTCGCCGAACAGTTCCGCCGCGCGGTGTCCGAACCGGGCCCCCACCTCATCGAGGCCATGGTGCCGCCCCTGCTCTGATCCCCTGACGCCGTGTCCGCGGCCTGCGCACGCGTGTCCGCACTCCCGGTACCGCCCCGTACCGGGAAGGCGACCTCATGATCGACATACTGTGGCCATGCCGATTGCGAAGTGGGCCACAAGGAAGGTTCGTGGGACGGCGGTCGTACTCGGACTGTGCACCGCCGTCACCACCGGACTCACCCCACCGCTGCACGCGGAACCGCACTCACCGCTCGACATCGCGGTGGAAGCGGTCGTCACCGCGGGCGCGCCGGGAGTCTACGCGGTGGCGGAGTCCGGAGGGGACAGTGAACACGCTGCCGCCGGAGTCGCCAGGCTGGGTTCCGGCCGCTCGCCGGACACCGAGGGGCGGTTCCGTGCCGGAAGCGTGACCAAGACGTTCGTCGCCACAGTGGTGCTGCAGCTGGTCGCCGAGGGCAGGATTCGGCTGGACGACCCGGTGAACGACCATCTGCCGGGGCTGCTGCCGTACACCGAGCCGATCACGATTCGCCAGCTCCTGGGTCACACCAGTGGCCTGCCCCGCGACATTCCGCACTGGAACTCGCCGGAGGAGATCGACACGCGGCGCTGGGAGGTGTTCACCCCGGCCCAGCTCGTCCGCGAAGCGACCCAGGGCGTGCCGCTGCTCTTCCCGCCGGACACGTCGTTCAGCTACTCCAACATCGGCTACACCGTGCTCGGCATGCTGGTGGAACGGGTGACGGGCCGGAGCCTGGCCACGGAGGTGACCCGGCGGATCAGCGCACCGCTCGGTCTGCGCGACACCACGCTGCCCACCTACCAACCGTTCCTGCTGCGCCCGGCAGCACGTGGCTACGAGCAGCTGCGCGCGGACGGCGCCCCTACCGACGTCACCACCTACGTCATGTCGCGCGTGTGGGGATCGGGCAACCTGGTCAGCTCGGCGCGCGATCTCAACCGGTTCTTCGACGCGCTGCTCGAAGGCCGACTGCTGCCCGAGGAGCAGCTGACGGAGATGAAGACCGTTCGTCCCGGGGTGCTCGGCGGTATCGACTACGGGCTCGGGATCATGTCGGTGCCCAGCCCGTGCGGTGGCCCCGACTGGTGGGGCCACGGTGGGGACTGGCCGGGATACAACACCTGGAGCCTGCACACCGAAGACACCGAAAGGCAGCTCACCGCGGGGATGAGCATCGACCTCACCGCGCCTGTCGAGGCGCACTCGGCGATGCTGAACGCCGTGGCGGTGACCGCACTCTGCGACAGCTCGGCGCCCCACGCCACGACGGTGCTCGAGAAACCGGACCTGCGCTAGCGGAACGAGAGCGACCCACGTGGTCCGACGGCACAGGGCCGCTGCCCCGATCCGGGACAGCGGCCCTGTGTGTCTCGATCGAGAGGGACCTACTCGAAGATCTCGCCCTTCTCAGCCTTCTCCACCAGCGACGCCGGCGGCTCGAAGTGGCTGCCGTAACGCTGCGCGAGTTCCCGCGCCCGCGCGACGAAGCCCTTCAGCCCGCCCTCGTACTGGTTGATGTACTGGATGACACCACCGGTCCAGGCCGGGAAGCCGATGCCGAAGATCGACCCGATGTTGGCGTCCTGCACCGAGTTGAGCACGCCCTCGTCGAAGCACTTGACGGTCTCCAGCGCCTCGGCGAAGAGCATCCGCTCCTGGAGGTCGGTGAACGGCACGTCACCGCTGCCGCTGTCGAACGCCTCCCGCAGCCCCGGCCACAGCCCGGCCCGCTTGCCGCTGGAGTCGTACTCGTAGAACCCGGCCCCGGCGGAGCGGCCCTTGCGGTCGAACTCGTCGAGCATCCGGTCGATGACGGCCTCGGACGGGTGCGGCGTCCACGTGCCGCCCGCCGCCTCCACGGCCGCCTTCGTCTCGGCGCGGATCTTGCGCGGCAAGGTCAGCGTCAGCTCGTCCATCAGCTGCAGCGGCGGCGCCGGGTACCCGGCCTGCGCACCGGCCTGCTCGATGGTGGCGGGCTCCACGCCCTCGCCCACCGCGGCGACGGCCTCGTTGAGGAACGTGCCGATGACGCGGCTGGTGAAGAAGCCCCGGCTGTCGTTGACGACGATCGGGGTCTTCTTGATCTGCAGCGTGTAGTCGAAGACCTTGGCGAGCGTGGCGTCGGAGGTCTTCTCCCCGCGGATGATCTCCACGAGCGGCATCTTGTCCACCGGCGAGAAGAAGTGGATGCCGATGAAGTCCTCCTGCCGCTTGACGCCCTCGGCCAGGCCGGTGATGGGCAGCGTGGAGGTGTTGGAGCCGAGGACGGCCTCCGGCTCGACGATGTTCTCGATCTCCTGGAACACCTTGTGCTTGAGCTCGGTGCTCTCGAAGACCGCCTCGATGACGAAGTCGACGCCTTCGAGGTCGGCCGCGTCACCGGTGGTGGTGATGCGGTCGAGCAGTGCCTTCGACTTCTCCTCGGTGGTCTTGCCGCGCTTGAGGGCCTTCTCCTCCAGCTTGCGGGCGTAGTCCTTGCCCTTCTCGGCGTTCTCCTTGGAGACGTCCTTGAGGACGACGTCGATACCCGCCTTCGCCGACACGTACGCGATGCCGGCGCCCATCATGCCCGCACCGAGCACACCGACCTTGCGGGCGGTGTACTTCTCGAACCCGTCGGGGCGCGAGCCGCCGGAGTTGATGTGCTGCAGGTCGAAGAAGAACGCCTGCGTCATGTTCTTCGCGACCTGGCCGGTCACCAGGCTGACGAAGTACCGCGTCTCGATCAGAGATGCGGTGTCGACGTCCACCTGGGCGCCCTCGACCGCCGCGGCCAGGATGGCGCGCGGGGCGGGCATGGGCGCGCCCTTGAGCTGCTTGCGCAGCGTCGCGGGGAACGCGGGCAGATTCGCGGCGAACTTCGGGTTCGACGGCGAACCGCCGGGGATCTTGTAGCCCTTGACGTCCCACGGCTGCTGGGCCTCGGGGTTGGCCTTGATCCATTCCTTGGCCTTGGGCAGCAGCTCGTCGACCGAGCCCACGAGCTCGTGCACGAGGCCGAGCTCCAGCGCCTTGGCGGGCCGGTGCCGCTGGCCCTGCACCAGTACGTTGAGCACGGCGTTCTGGATGCCGAGCAGGCGCACGGTGCGCACGATGCCGCCGCCGCCGGGCAGCAGGCCGAGGCTCACCTCCGGCAGGCCGATCTGCACGCCGCGGACGTCGGCGACGATGCGGCGGTGGCAAGCCAGCGCGATCTCCAGGCCGCCGCCGAGCGCGGCGCCGTTGATCGCGGCGACCACGGGCTTGCCCAGGGTCTCCAGGCGACGCAGGTCCTGCTTCATCGCGTTGGACATCTCGGTGATGGCCTCGGCGTCGGCCGGGGTGGCCTTGATGAGGTCGTTGAGGTCGCCACCGGCGAAGAACGTCTTCTTCGCCGAGGTCAGCACCACGCCGGTGATGGAGTCCTTCTCGGCCTCCAGGCGGTCGACGGTGGCCCGCAGCGACTCGCGGAAGTCGGCGTTCATCGTGTTGGCCGACTGGTTCGGGTCGTCGAGCGTGAGCACGACGATGCCGTCGGAGTCCTGCTCCCAGCGGATGGTCTTGGATTCAGTCATCGTTTGTTCTCGTTCCTCACACGCGCTCGATGATCGTGGCGAGGCCCATGCCACCGCCGATGCACAGCGTCACGAGCGCGCGCCGGGCCTGGCGGCGCTCCAGTTCGTCCACCATCGTGCCGAGGATCATCGCGCCGGTGGCGCCCAGCGGGTGGCCCATGGCGATGGCGCCGCCGTTGACGTTGACCTTCTCCTCCGGGATGTTCAGGTCCTTCATCCACTTGAGGACGACCGCGGCGAACGCCTCGTTCAGCTCGAACAGGTCGATGTCGTCGACGGTGAGGCCGGCCTTGGCGAGCACCTTCTCGGTGGCGGGCGTCGGGCCGGTCAGCATGATCGTCGGGTCGGAGCCGGTGACCGCGGTGGCGACGATGCGGGCGCGCGGCTCCATGCCGATCCGCTTGCCGATCGCCTCGCCACCGACGAGGACGATGCCCGCGCCGTCGACGATGCCCGACGAGTTGCCGCCGGTGTGCACGTGGTCGATCTTCTCGATCCAGTGGTACTTCTGCAGCGCCACGGCGTCGAACCCGGCGAAGTCGCCGAGGTCGGCGAACGCGGGACGCAGCTTGGCCAGCGTCTCCATCGTGGTGCCGGGGCGGCGGTGCTCGTCGTGGTCGAGGATGGTCACGCCGTTGATGTCCTTGACAGGCACCACGGACTTGGAGAAGTAGCCACCCGCCCACGCGGCCTCGGCCCGCTCCTGCGAGCGCACGGCGTAGGCGTCGACGTCCTCACGGGAGAAGCCCTCGACCGTGGCGATGAGGTCGGCACCGATGCCCTGCGGGACGAAGTAGGAGTCGTAGTTGGTGGCGGGGTCGGTGAACATCGCACCGCCGTCGGAGCCCATGGGCACGCGCGACATCGACTCGACGCCACCGCCGATGACGAGGTCGTCCCAGCCCGCCCGGACCTTCTGCGCGGCCTGGTTGACGGCTTCGAGCCCGGAGGCGCAGAAGCGGTTGAGCTGCACACCCGCGACCGTGTCGGGCAGCCCGGCGGCGATCGCGGCCGCGCGGGCGATGTCGGCTCCCTGGTCACCGACCGGCGAGACGACACCGAGGATGATGTCGTCGATCAGCGCCGGGTCGAGGCCCGGGTGTCGCGCCTTCAGTTCGTCGATCAGGCCGACCACCAGGTCGATCGGCTTGGTTCCGTGGAGGGAACCGCCCTTGTTCTTGCCACGAGGCGTGCGGATCGCCTCGTAGATGAACGCCTCTGTACTCACGCCTGAGGTCCTTCCTGGCGCAGATTGCCGTTCGGGGTGCTAATCGCTACTAACATAATCCCGGATCATCCGAGGTTGTCAACGTGCTGTCGGGGTTGCCACCATGCCAACACACGCTAGAGTGTGCTCACGTTATGGGTGATGACAGCAGCAGGAACAGGCGTCCACGCGACCGCAAGGCCCAGCTCGCGGCGGTCGCGTCCGAGCTGTTCCGTCAGCGCGGTTATCACGGCGTCGGCATCAATGACCTCGCCGCGGCGGCGGGCATCACCGGCCCCGCCCTCTACCGGCACTTCTCCGACAAGCAGGCGGTCCTGGCGCACGTGCTGCTCACCGGGCTGCGCGACATGGAGCTCGCCACGGAGGCCGCGCTCGACGAGCGCCGCACCGAGTCGTACGAGAGCATCCGGGAACTGCTGACCGGGCTCGCGGCCCGCTCGGTGGAGCGCAGGGACGTCGCCGCCCTCTGGCGCTGGGAGGGGCGTCACCTCGACGCCGAGAGCCAGCAGCAGATCCGGCGCCGGTCCACCGCGATGCTGGCGGCGTGGGCGCGGGTGCTGCAGCGCAAACGTCCCGAACTCTCGGACGACGACGCCGAGCTGCTGTGCTGGGCGACGCTGTCGGTGTTCGGCAGCGTGTCGGTGCACCGCACCACGCTGCCCAAGCGCCGGTTCACGGACCTGCTCACGTCGCTGGCCCTGCGTGTGCTGCACGCCGAACTGCCCGAAGTGGACACGGCGACCGAGGCGGCACCGACACCGCGCACGCTGGGCACTCCGTCGCGGCGGGAGCAGTTGCTGACGGAAGCCGCCGAGCTGTTCCGCCGCCGCGGGTTCGCCGACGTCAGCATGGAGGACATCGGCAAGGCCGCGGGCATCGCGGGCCCGAGCGTCTACCGCCACTTCCCCAGCAAGGCGGCACTGCTGGCCGCCATCGGCAGGCGCGCGGGCGACCGGCTCATGCTCGCCGCCGACCACGCGCTGCGGACGAGCGCACCAGCCGACGAGCGGGAGGCGTTGCGCCGACTCGCCGCCTCCTACGTGCAGACACTGACCGGGCCCCCCGAGCTGCTCGTCGCGTTCTCGGTGGACCACGTGCACATCGACGAGCGCGACCGGCCGGAGCTGCTGCGCATCCAACGCGACTACGTGGACCAGTGGGTGCGGCTGCTGGAGGCCGTCCAGCCCGGACTGGACACGCGGGAAGCGAAGATCACCGTCCACGCGGCGCTGACCATCGCCAACGACCTCACGCGGACCCGGCGGGTCGCCGCACGCCCGAATCTGGTCGAGGAACTGACCACGCTCCTGCACGCGGTACTCGGAATCGACTGAGTTGCCCGCCCCTACTGGCGCGGCCACGAACCCACCCGCTAACCTACTCGCGAGTAGGTAAACCGGAGGGGAAAGCTGTGGCCCGACAGAATGCGACACGACGCGACGCCATGGGCTTCGGTCTCGCGGCGCTCAACCGGCTCGCCGGAAGTCCTCTGCTCGACCGCGCCGGCCTGCGCAAGCCCGTGGAGAACCTCGTGGCCACGGCCACGCGGCAGGGTTTCCGCGCGGCGGGTGCAGCGCAGCGGACGTTCAAGGCGACCACCCGGCTCGGCAAGCCCGCGCGGCTGGCCCCGGCCACCGACACGGGACTGTTCGACCTGACGCCCGACGACGAGCAGCAGATGATCGTCGAGACCGTCTCGGAGTTCGCCGCCGAACAGCTGCGGCCCGCGGCGGCCGAGGCCGACGACGCGCTCGCTCCCCCGGACGGCCTGCTCGCCCGCGCGGCCGAACTGGGCCTGACCGTGGTGGGCATCCCGGAGGAGCTCGGCGGCGTCGGCAGCGAACGCTCGGCCGTCACGAACGTCCTGGTGGCGGAGGCGCTCGCCCACGGCGACCTCGGGTTGGCCGTGGCCGTGCTCGCCCCGTCGGCGGTGAGCAACGTCCTCGTCCGCCACGGCGACGCCCACCAGCAGGCGACCTACCTGCCCGCGTTCACCGGGGAGGACGTGCCCGCCGCCGCACTCGCGCTGCAGGAGCAGGTGCCGCTGTTCGACGTCTTCGCGCCGCGGACCACCGCCCGCCGCACCCCCCACGGCTACCGCCTCGACGGCGTGAAGAACCTCGTGCCGCGGGCCGCGCAGGCGGAGCTCTTCGTCGTATCGGCGAACCTGGAGGGCCCGAAGGGCGCCGGTCCCGCACTGTTCGTGGTGGAGTCGGGCACGAAGGGCGTCGGCATCGAGGCGGAGCCCGCGATGGGACTGCGCGGCGCCGCCACCGGCAAGCTCGTGCTGGACGACGTGTCGCTGCCCGCGAGCGCACTCGTCGGCGGCGGGAAGCGGGACGTGTTCACCGACGTGGTGCGCTCGTCGCGGCTGGCGTGGGCGGCGCTCGCGTGCGGCACCGCGAAGGCCGTGCTCGACTACGTGATCCCGTACGTCAACGAGCGGGAGGCGTTCGGGGAGCCCGTGAGCCACCGGCAGGGCGTGGCGTTCCAGGTGGCCGACATCGGCATCGAGCTGGAAGGCATGCGGCTGGTGACGCTGCGCGCGGCGTCCCGCATGGAGCAGGGCAAGCCCCACGCCCGCGAGGTCGCGCTCGCCCGCAAGCTCGCCACCGACAAGGGCATGCAGATCGGCAGCGCGGGCGTGCAACTGCTCGGCGGACACGGCTTCGTCAAGGAACACCCGGTGGAGCGCTGGTACCGCGATCTGCGCGCGGTCGGCGTCATGGAAGGGGTCGTCTCAGCATGATCAACCTTGAGGTCCCGAAGAAGGCCAAGGCGCTGGTCAACCAGGCCCGGCAGGCCGCGACCGAGGTGTTCCGGCCCATCTCGCGCAAGTACGACCGCGCCGAGCACGCGTATCCGTCCGAGTTGGACATGCTCGCGGCGTTGCTGGACGGGTTGAACACCTCCGGTGAGGGCGGCGCGGGCGCAGCCGGCGTGCGCCGCAAGGACAACAAGAACTCCGGCGGCAACCGCAACGGCGGCAACCTGCTCACCGTGCTCGGCACCATCGAGCTGTGCTGGGGCGACGTCGCCCTGCTGCTGTCGATGCCCCGACAGGGACTCGGCAACGCGGCCATCGCGTCGGTGGCCAACGACGAGCAGCTCGAACGTTTCGGCAAGGTGTGGGCCGCCATGGCCATCACCGAGCCCGGCTGCGGTTCCGACTCCGCCGCCATCACCACGACAGCGACCAAGGACGGCGACGACTACATCCTCAACGGGGAGAAGATCTTCGTCACCTCCGGGGAACGCGCCGACGCCGTGGTCGTGTGGGCGACGCTCGACAAGAGCAAGGGCCGCGCCGCGATCAAGTCGTTCGTCGTGGAGAAGGGCACCCCGGGCTTCGAGGTCGTGCGGCTGGAGCACAAGCTCGGCATCCGTGCCTCCGACACGGCGGTGCTGCGCTTCGACAACTGCCGCGTGCCCGCGAAGAACCTGCTCGGCTCGCCGGAGATCGACACCAAGAAGGGTTTCGCGGGGGTCATGCAGACCTTCGACAACACCCGTCCGCTGGTGGCGGCGATGGCGATCGGCGTCGCGCGCGCGGCCCTGGAGGAAACTCGCCGCCTTCTGGAGGAGGCGGGCGTCGAGGTCGACTACGACAAGCCCGCGCTCGCGCAGCACGCCGCCGCGGCGACGTTCCTGCAGCTCGAAGCCGACTACGAGGCCGCGTACCTGACGACGCTCGAAGCGGCGTGGATGGCGGACAACCGCAAGCCGAACTCGCTGCAGGCGTCCATCGCGAAGGCCAAGGCAGGCCGCACGGTCGTCGACATCACCCTCAAGTGCGTCGAGCTCGCGGGCACCCTCGGCTACACCGAGGAATCGCTGCTGGAGAAGTGGGCACGCGACTCGAAGATCCTCGACATCTTCGAAGGCACGCAACAGATCCAGCAGCTCATCGTCGCCCGCAGGCTGCTGGGCAAGACGAGCAAGGAACTGAAGTAGGCCAGGAGGGAAACCGCCCGTCCACTGCGCTTTCCGCGGTGACGGGCGGTTTCCGCGTTCAGACCCTCACCGTCCGCCCTGGCCCCTCGTGAAGCCCAGTGCGCTTGATCTCCTCGGCCTTGCGGCGTTCCCGGTCAGCCCAGTACCTCGCCTCGTGGTGGTGGGCTCGGTCGATCTCCGCGACCTCGGCGTAGACGCGCGCGCTCCGCAGGTAGTACCGCCGCCACTCCGAAGCCGGGGCATCCAATGCCGGGCGGATGCCCTCCAGTGCCAGGTGCGCCTGGCACAACGTCCGCGCTTCCGGAATCGACTCGGTCACCCTCACACCTCCCTGCTCAGCCCGGCCGCTACCGGCACGTTGGCCTGCCCGCTCTCCCGACCGACCCATTCGGCCAGCTCCGCAGCCGCTCTCCCGAGGTCTTCCAGGAAACGCCGGAAGTCCGGCCATTCCGCCGGGTCCGCAGGCGGCACAATCGCCACACGATCGGGCTCGCAACAATCGACCAACGTGGCCTCCTCGTCCACGAAACAGAAAGTCCGGCTCCCGGCCTGCCCGCCCGGACAGAACGTCACCTCGAATGGCACCGTTCGCTCCTCCCCCGACACGTCAGGCCCACGCCGACCATCGCAAGCTCTGTGGGAACGCCTCATCGAACTCGCTTGAGAACCAGCCCCCAGCGAGGCGCCATCGTGTCGTAAACCCCTCTTGTCGTCACCCGTGTCGCCGCCTGTACGGCGGCACATCACAAGGCTCGTCCAGGCTAAGGTCCCGTCACGACACCGCATATGTCGCGTCTCGAACTTCTGCCCCTCGTCAAGTCTCGTCCTTGTCTCATTCTCGTACTAGGGTCGACTACTGACCGGCGTCATGGGGGATGAGTCGATGGCTGACAAGCCGACCGTGCTGAAGGTGTTGCTACGACAACGGCATCTGCAGGGACACCGCGCGTTCTGCAAGGAGTACGACAAGCTCGCGAAGAAGCTGGAGCCTGACCTGGTAGGGAGTGGGCCGAGTAAGGCCCAGTTCTACCGTTGGCTGTCCCGCGACCTGCAAGGGCTGCCCTATGCCCACCACTGCCGCATCCTCGAAGCGATGTTCCCCGGCTGGACCGCCGAGCAGCTCTTCCAGGAGCACACGGGCGACATCGAGTTCGTGCCCGAGCCACCGAACACCGCCGCCGCTACGACGAGCAAACCAAAACCGGCACAGCACACCGTGCAGGGAATGGCCGACGTAACCGCCGTCTTCCCCAGCCGCCCCGCATTCTCGCACGAGATCCCGCCGCACAAACTCTTCGACGGCGCTGAGCAGATCAGCATGGTCGGGCTCTCGCTCAACCTGCTCTGCCAGAGCTACCCCGACCGATCCCTGCTCGACCTGCTCGAATCGGGAACCGTCGTCCGGTGTCTGTTCCTCGACCCGGCCGGTCGCTACATCAAGGAACGCGAGCGGGAGGAATCCCACCCCGAGGGCGTGCTGTCCACGCTCACGACGCTCAACATCCAGACCCTGCAGCGGCTCCAAGGCAAACTCTCGCCCGAGGCACGCGGGAACCTACGCATCCGCACCTCCGACGAGGCCGTGCGGTTCAACATCACCGTCATCGACGACGCGACATGCGTCGTGCAGCTCTACCTACCGGACGCGCGAGGCGTCGAGTCCCCAACGTTCGTGGTCGAGAAGCAACCCGGCCCGCCGGGCCTGTTCGAGACGTTCTCTCAGGTGTTCGAGTCGATGTGGGCGCGAAGCAAGGAGATCACCGCGTGAAGGACCTGAACACACTGCTCGCCGTGGCGCAGGATGCCGTCGACATCGGCGCGAACCTGATGACCACCTCGGCGCCGGGCACCGTCAGCACCAAGGGCGACCGAGACTATGTGACCGAGCTGGACGTGCGAATTCAGCATGAGATCCGCGACCACCTCGCCCGCGCCACCCCCGACATCGACTTTCTTGGGGAAGAGGAGGGCGGTGGGGCGATCGATGAGAGCACCGACTACGTGTGGGTACTCGACCCCATCGACGGCACCTCGAACTTCGCCCACGGCATCCCGCTCTGCGCCACCTCACTAGCCCTGGTTCACCGAGGCGAACCCGTCGTAGGCGTGATCGTCGCGCCGTTCCTGAACCTGCGCTACCACGCCACCAAGGGTGGCGGAGCGTACTGCAACGACAAACCCATACACGCCAGCGAGACGACCGACCTCAGCCGTGCCATCGTCTCCATCGGTGACTACGCCACCGGACCCGGAGCCGCCGAGAAGAACCGCCGCCGCTTCGCCGTCACCCAAGCCCTAGCCGAAAACGTCGAACGTGTCCGCATGTTCGGCGCAGCCTCACTCGACCTGGCCTGGGTCGCAGAAGGCCGCACCGACGCCTGCGTGATCCTCAGCAACAAGCCATGGGACATGGCTGCGGGCGTGTTGATAGCAAGAGAATCGAGTGCCTCAATCTCGGATATCAATGATTCGGACTACCGCTTCAGCTCTAGATCAACCTTCTCTTCCAATTTCTACATCAGAGCGACTCTAGTCTCACTCTTGAATCGGACCTGCTGAGGCGCCGGGACTTTCGGACTCAATTGAACGGGTGAGCAAATATTCGGTGAATCACCGACGCTAGACTTTTTTAGCCAACTCCCGCATTGCTGTGGCCACTTGACCCGGCCACCATTCAACCTTTCCACAAGAAACATGGAGGGTAATATGTGGGGTTACTCTTTTGTGGAATCGTCGCATTCGCCAACTCTGACACAATGAAAGCATCTACGCGCCTTTGGAGCTGCGCCAACCGACAACGGTCGGCGGGCCGCGTGCTCGGCTGCATGTCGAGGTGGAGGAGACGGGCTGGGCAGGCTCGCGCCAGGCCGTCTCCATGCCGTGTTAGGTGGAGCGGAACCGGGTAGCCGCGAGGTTCACGAAAAGTCTGCGCAGGTCCGAGGCGGTTTTCACTTTTTCCCCTCCAGGTTGGCGCTGACCGGCCGCGAATCCTCGACATCTTCGAAGGCACACAACAGATCCAGCAACTCATCGTCGCCCGCAGGCTGCTGGGCTCGCCGTCCTGCGACCAATCCGTGCGTGCCTGAGAAGTGACGGGTGTCAGTCCGTGCTGGATGCCAGGCCGGTCCGGTAGGCGAGGACGACTGCTTGTACGCGGTCCCGCAGGTCGAGTTTGGTGAGGATCCGGGACACGTAGGTCTTCACCGTCTCGGTGGAGATGACCAGTTCCGCGGCGATTTCGGCGTTGGACAGGCCGGCGGCGAGGTGTTCGAGCACTTCCAGCTCGCGGGGCGCCAGTGCCCGCACGACGGCGTCTCGTGCCGGGCGGGAGGTGTCGGCGGGGCGGAGCCGTTCGGCGAAGTGGCCGATCAGGCTTCGGGTGACCGCGGGGTCCAGCAGGGAGTCACCGCGGGCGATCGTGCGGACGCCGTCGACCAGCTGCGCCGGCGGCGTGTCCTTGAGGAGGAACCCGCTGGCGCCGGCGCGCAGTGCCTCGTACACGTACTCGTCGACGTTGAACGTGGTGACGACCAGCACCTTCGCCGGTGCCTCGACGCCGGGACCGGTCAGCTCGCGGGTCGCCTCGATGCCGTCCAGAACGGGCATACGGACGTCCATCACGATCACGTCGGGGCGCAACCGCCGCGCAGCCTCCACCGCCGCGCGACCGTCGGCCGCCTCGCCGACGACCACGATGTCGGGCTGCGCGGAGAAGATGGTGACGTAGCCGGTGCGCACCAGTTCCTGGTCCTCGCAGATCAGCACCCGGATCGGCTCGGTCATGTGGGCCTCCCTGGAATGACGGCCCGGACGCGGAAGCCGTCGTCGGGCAGAGCACCGGAAACCAGGTCCCCGCCGAGCATCCGCACCCGTTCCCGAAGTCCTGTCAGACCTCGGCCGCCGGACGGTGTGGCCGTGTCGCCGACCGCTGGACCGCGAGTGATCACCTCGACCTCGATGTGGTCCTCGCGGTGTCGGACCATGACCGTGGTCGGGTTTCCGGTCGCGTGTTTGAGCGCGTTGGTGAGCGCCTCCTGTACCACGCGGTAGGTGGCCAGCTCCACGTCGACGGACCGCGGTCGTTGCTCGCCCTGCTCGGTCCACTCGACGGGCTGTCCGGACAGCCGGGCCCGTTCGACCAGATCACCGACCTTTCCCATGGCCGGCGTCCGGTCCGCGGTCCTGGACTCGCCGGTCGCTTCGAGAATGCCGAGCAGGGTCCGCAGCTCCGTCAACGCCCGGCGTCCGGTGTCGCTGATGGCGCGCAGGCCGGTCCCGGTGCGTTCCGGCGCGGAGTCGAGCAGGAACTGCGCCGCGTCGGCCTGGACGACCATCGCGGTCACGTGATGGGTGACCACGTCGTGCAGATCGCGAGCGATGCGTGCCCGCTCGGTGGCCGCGGCCACCTCGGCCGCCAGCCGTCGACGTTCAGCCTCTTCCGTGCGCCATCGACGCATGCCGGTGCCGGCCAACCAGATCACCACCAACACGAGATAGAACGCGACGAAATCCGGAAACCGTTGCGGTGAGCCAAGGTTCTGCAGTGCCACGGCGAGCCCCGCATAACCCGCGGTCAGCACTGCGGCAAGCCCTCGACGGAACCGCTCCAGGTGCGCGCCGGCGGCGTACAACGCGAGGAGAATCCCCACCTTGCCGAACGTGTCCGGGTAACTCAGCACCTGACCGATCGCGAATGCGGTACCGATGATCGACACACACACGGCCGGCATGCGGCTGCGTACCGCGAGCGGCAGGCACATCGCCAGCGTCAGCGCCGCACCGACCACCGCGCCGATTCCGCCCGGCTCGCGCTCGGGGAGATCGCCGATCTCCGGCCCGATGTGGGCGATGGTCGGCGCGAATGCCAGCACGGTCACCACCGCCGCCAACACACTGTCCTTGACAGACGATGGGAGGTCTCGCCACCCGTCGAGTGCGGCGCTGAGGCGGGATGTCGCGCTCGCAAGCATTCGGCGAGTTTAGCGCCGCCGCATGGGCACGAGATTGCCGCGCTTGTGAGCGGCGATGAGCACGGGCAGGGCGAACAGCAGGCTCACGATGACGGGAACGATCGACCCCTCGATGCCGAACCGGCCGCCGGTCAGCAATTCCGGGCCCGTCGGTTCGGCGATCAGCAAACCCGGAGACGCGTGACCCGAGACCGGGACGCCGAGCAGCCCTACGATGGTGTTCCAGGCGAAGTGCAGGCCCGCGACCACCCAGATGTTGCGCAGCCACAGGAACGTGGCACCCATCAGGACCCCGGCCTCGACGGCGATCGCGAACCCGGTCCACACCGTGGCGCCGGGGTTGGCCAGGTGGATGGCACCGAACAGCACCGCACTGATCGCCAGCGCCGCCCCACTGCCACACAGCCGTTCCAGCCCTTGCAACAGCAGGCCGCGGAAGAGCAGTTCCTCGGTCACCGCCGCACCGAACTGCACCGCCGCGATGCTCGCCACGGTCGCCATGACACTCCCGGACGCCCAGGTGAACGAGAACTCGCTGATCACCATGAGCATCGAGGTGGTGATGAACACGGCGCCCAGCCCGATGCCGAGCAACGCCTGACGCCCGGCCCGTGCCCTCGCGATCTCCGGCGTGCTCCGCCGCGCGACGTAGCGCATGACCACCCAGTAGACGGCGACCGCGGCGACCGCGCCCACGACCGCCGGCACCGGCGACCCACCCGAGGACAGCGCCGACACCCCGCCGACACCGACTGTCCCGACCAGCATCCAGGCGAGCGGAGACCGCAAGACGCGGCCCGCTCGCCCGGGCTCCTGATCCGTACGCGCGACCGACATCGTGTGCATGGTGACCTCCGGTTGACCACGGCCGCACGGCTGGGCGACCCGCTGAAAACGCTAGAAGCGCACCGACGTCAGCGAATCACCAGCGAGCGGACGATCCGTGTCGCTCTCACGGGGGACACGTCAGCCCGTGCGACGTCAGTGCGGTTGGTGTCCTGGTCCGCTGGGCAGCCAGTGCGCTGGGCGAAGGATGCGGATCCCGGCTGCCGAACGCCATCACTTGCCATCCTGGTTCGGTTGCGGCGAGGGGGCAGGGCAGGACGCCGTCGCCCGCCGACGCGAGACGGCGCCGATCTGCCAGGTGACGGAGTACAGCAACAGTGCGATGGCGAACGAGGCGCCCGCTCTCTTGGCGATCCCGTTCAACACGCCTTCGGCGAGGGTTCCCCACGGAGCTGGGACCGTCTTGGACGGATAATTGGTCTCGCTCGCGCCGTCGCGCAGGTAGACGGTAGTGGGCCGGCTATAGTCCACTTCGGTCACATAGCGGAAGGCGTCGAAGTCGTCACGGGCGTTGACAGCGCCGCCCAGCACGGGTGCCGCGATCAGCAGAGTCACTACGCTCCACCGCAGGGTGGGACTCAGGCGGGCAACGGTGTCGGTGCCGCCGTGGGTGCGCAGACGGCCGCGGCGCCGCCACAGATGCCAGCCGACGGCCGCCAGGCCGAAGGCGGTGCTCGCATGCTGCAGCAGCCGGTCAGCCGTCAGGCTGACCAGCAGTTCGTCGCCGTGGGTGAAGAAGTCCCATACCAGGTGGGAGGCGATACCGATCAGGGCGGAGATCAACAGCCACGCGGTGTACCGGACTTTCGCCGCTCGGCCGGTTGCTCGCTCGGGTTCCGGGAGGCGGAGACTGGATGGGAGCAGTGCTGTGATCGGGGCGCGCAGCATCCGGTACGCGGCGAGCAGACTGATGGCAGCCGGCAGACTGACGAGCAACCCGACAGGAATCGAGTGGGTCTGCGTGGCGTTGAGGAGTGGCCCGTACCAGTCGTGCGGACCGGTCTCGGACACGCCGAGGGTGGTCAGGAAGTACGGGAGGTCGGGTGCCACGGCACCCGCGACCAGAGCCGCCGGAACGAAGGGCCGACGCAGCAGCGGCAGCACTGCTGCGGGGTGGGACACGGTGAATGGCACTCAGTGATCTTTTCTGCTCGGAAGAGACCGGGCGGGCTTCACTGCACGCCGCACCGCGGGCGCCCTGTGGGGCCCGCGATCACACGACTGGCCTGGCCCAGACAGCACTCACGGATAGAACACCGGAGAGTGTATTCCCTGCCGTGGCACCGAGACCCACCGAACACGGTCCACAGCAGCACCCCACGCACATCCTCACTCGAAAGTCAGGACCACTTTCCAGCATGATCGCTCCGACTTCCCGAGCGGGGATGCACAGCCCCGCAGCCAGGCGGTCTCCAGGCAGTCAGGGAGCACGTGACGGCCGGAACCGGCGAGAAGCGATCCACTCGCCAACCGGGCGACGCGCCCGCGCCTGCGGCAGCGGCACTGCGGAAGGTCCGCCGGTAGGCGCCCTGAGGCACACCGACGGTGCGGGCGAAGTGGCGACGCAATGTCGTCGTCGTGCCGATGCCCGCGGCCTGCGCGATGGCGTCGATGCTGTCCTCGATGTTCTCCAGCAGCTCCTGGGCTCGGCGGACCCGCTGCGTCGACAGCCACTGCGACGGGCTGGCGCCGGTCACGGCCCTGAAGTGGACTTTCGACACCACAGTGGACACACGACCCTGACGACGGCTATGGCGCCGTCAGAGCCCGCACGTAACGAACCTCCCTGAGCAGCGGTCCGTCCGCGATCCTGTCGACCTTGGCTGCGCCCTCTTCCGCCCAACCGGCGCGCTCGTAAAAGCGGCGCGCACGCGCATTGCCCTCCAAGACCCACAGCGTGGCGCGCAGACAACCGCCCTCCCGGAGCACGGCCAGGGCCGAGGCATGCAAGCGCCGTCCCAACCCTCGACCCCACATCGCGGGGTCGAGGTAGAGGCTCTGCAGCTCACCGGTGCCCGCAGAAGCGTCCTCGTCCCGCGACGCGCTCACACACGCGAATCCCGTGACCGTCCCACCCTCGGTCACGACCACGACGGGCGCCGCTGACTCCCCGGCGGTGAGCTGTCGCCGCCATGCGGCCTGCCGCTGCGCGATCGACAAGCCCGCCAGGAAGTCCGCGGGAAGCAGACGGGCGTACGCGGCCCGCCACGACTCCACGTGGATCCGCCCGATCGCCTCCGCATCGGCGAGGCTCGCGAACCTGACCGCGACCGCAGCTGGCGCCATACTCCCGACCTTCGCCCCTCTCGGCCGGGTCGGGCAAGCGGTTTCCGCAGTCACGCACCGACGGACCTCCGAGACCTGCCCCGAAAAAGCGGCAGGGCCACGGGAAAGTCCCCGTGGCCCCACTAGCCGCTGTCGTCACCGAAGGGTGCTAAACGACCGTCGTGCCGTCCTTACGCGCGCTCCTGTAGTCCTTGATCACGCCACGCGTGAGCACGGCCAGGACGATGGCGGTGAGCAGTGGCCACACCATGATGTAAGCCGTCACGAGAATAGTTTCCATGTTCCTTCCCTACTGTCCGGTCGGCGTCGAGGTCAGCGAGCTGCGACCGGGTCGTCGCCCTTCCCGATCATCTCCTTCTCCTCGTCCTGGAACGCCGTCACGCGCTCGTTGAGCAGTGCGAAGTCGTACCGCTCGGTGTTGCGCATGGTGACCAGCACGCACGTCACGGTGCTGGCACCGTAGGCGACCAGGGCGCCGAGCAGTGTCGGGTAGTCCCGCAGGAACCCGAACACGAACGGAGCGAGGCCGACGATGGTGACCCCGGCGACGCCCAGTCCGACCTGCTTGCCGAAGAAGCCGAACGCCATCAGGCCGAACACGACCGCGGCGCCGATCAGCGCGGCGAGCTCCATCACGATGCCGACGACACCGGTGAGGGGCAGCCACTCGAAGCGCGACACGAGGAAGAACGCCACACCGACGAGCGCGGCCGAGGTGAACGCGGCGTTGCTGATCCGGTCCCAGAAGCAGCTGACGATGACCGGGAACACCAGCGCGCCCCACAGGCCACCCATGAACACGAGCAGTCCCAGGATGTCGAACTTCGTCATGGCGATCATGACGCCCATCGCCGTGGCGCCCACCATCGTCAACCGGCCGATGAGGAGCATCGTCTCCGGCTTCACCTTGCGCTTGGCCAGGTTCCGTCCGTAGATGTCGGTCATCACCAGCGACGACAGCGCCGCGAGGTCGGAGTCCGCAGTGGACGACAGCGAACCGATCACCAGGATGAACAGCAGGGCGATCATCGCCGCGGGCAGGTACTCGGAGGCCGTCTGCGGGATGATGTTGTTCATGTCGCCGTTCAACGGCTCCAGCCCGACCATCAGGGCCACCAGGCCGATCATGCCCAGGCCGATCACGGTACCGCCGTAGCCGAGGGTCGCCGTGAGGAACGTGGCCTTGATCTTGTCCTGACGCACCGCGAAGAGACGCTGCGCGATGGTCTGGTTACCGACCGCGTAGGCGAGGACGGCCGCCAGGTACGGGGCACCCTGCTCCAGGAACGCCGTGCCGGAGAAGAAGTTCGCCTGCTCGTCGGTGATCCTCAGCAGCCCCTCGTCGACGAGGTCCGTACCGCCGGCAGCGAAGAAGACCATGGGGATGATGATCGCCGCGGCCACCATCATGGCCACGAGCTGGGCGAAGTCGGTGAGCACCGAAGCGCGGAAGCCCGACCACAGCGTGTAGGCGAGCACACCGACAGCCACCGCCAGCACACCGTGCACGAAGTCGAACGGCGTGAGGATCTCCACCAGCGCACCCGCGGCGGTGAAGTTCGCCGTCAGGCTGATGACGCTACCCGCGATGTTGGAGAACGCGAGAATCAGCTGGCTGGACTTCCCGTGCCGGGCCCGCATCATCTCGGCCAGCGTGTGCGCGCGGGGCGCGAGCTCACGGAACCGCCGACCGAAGGGATAGATGCAGAGGATCATGAGCGCGCCCCACAGACCGTAGTGGATGGGGCCCGACAGACCGTACGTGTAGCCGGACGTGGCGCTGGCGTAGAACGATGCCGCCCACACCCAGGTGGCCGTCATGCTCGCAGCCGAGATCCCGAACCCCACAGCGTTGTTCGAGACCATGAACCCGTCGACGTTCTCTTTCTTCTCTCGAATAGTCAGAGTGAGAAGATAAGTCAAACCATAGAATCCGACCAATAAGAGAACGGTAGTTGTTGCACTAAGCTGAAACAACTAAACTCTCCATGACCTTTTTGTTTGTAATTCCCTCCTTTTCGGGAGGGCGGGCGAAGAACTGTCTTAGTTTACTTTCGGACATTTTGGAACCGGTTAGTAACAGAGACCACACATTTGGCGGTGATGCAGATCACGGAGAGGAAACAATTCGCCTGTCGAAACCGCTGCGTCAACACGTCGAACGCCTGCCATAGCCGCAGATAGGAGCGCTCCGCCGCGCCCCATCTCCGACGGCCCCCCAGTGCTACTGTGACTAGCATCATCTTGACACGACTACACCGTCGTGTTGGTCAGCGAGAGAAATCGTGGACCACACCACGTTCTCGCCGACGGAAAAATCCGTAGGAAAATCGACGGCGGCCGGTACTGACCACCCACCAATCCAGCCCGACGGCGACAGTAGAATCGGCACTACCAGGCGAGACTCGAGTGGGATCGCGGCCTGCGGAGCTCGATATTTCGACGCCGCCGCGCGGCGAATCCCGGTCGGAATCAGTGGGCTCGTTCTGCCTCGCAGAAATCGACACCACGCGGTCCGGACACACTCGAAAGGACTGGTCGAACCAGTCGGGGTGGCCGAATCAGCTCAGTGCCACGTCGGAGGAGAGGTCCGACCGGTCACGCCCGGTCGTCGCGCAGGGCGAGGGGCCATGGCGCGCTCGACCGCGTTCGGCTCGGCGGCGTACGGGTCGAGTGCCCCGACCGGCACCAGCGGTGGTTGAGCCATGAACCGCGGCGTGCGTCCACGATGGGGCTGGGCGCCGTGCACGAGGAAGGGGTGGCACACGTACACGTCGCCGACCGTGCCCGTCGCGAGCGCGACGGGGCGGTGTGCGGACGCCTCCACGGCGTCGTGGCACAGCGACAGCCACTTGCGCCCGTCGTCACCAGCGGGTTCAAGCAACGGAGGCACGTCGAGATGCGAGCCGACCCGGATGCGCGTCGGCGCGTCGTCCGGGCCGACCTCGGAGAACAGGAACAGCAGGAGCAGCGCACGGCCCTGCGAACGGTGGTCGAGCCAGAACTCGCCGTTCGGCCCGGCGTAGCCGGCCTCCACGTGCCACCCGGCGTCCCCCGGGTCCTCGTCGCTCGGGAACCGCACGGGGAACGTGCCCAGACCGCCGAGCGGCTGCCACCGGCCCACGCCCACGAGCGCGTCGAACGCCTCGTGCAGCGTGGGCGTGGTGGCGGCTTCACGGAACGGCGGTGTGGAGAAGCCACCCAGTCGGACCACGGGCTGCGTCCACGTGGCCGGGTCCGTGCGTGAGCAACCCGTGGCGTCCCACAGTTCCCGCACGCATCGCTCGCCGATGTCGACGGGGAACGCCCCGTCGAGCTTCACGAACCCGTCCCGGACGAACTGCTCGACCTGCTCGGTACGCAACGCCATCCACCGGCCTCCTCACAACAGGCGACCAGCGTGGCAAGGGCGTCTTGGCGGGAACAAGCGGTTTTACGGGCGTACGGGAAGTACGAACACGCGTGCGCAGAGCGCGGACACGGTGTGGCAGTGGGGTCAGGCGACCGACAGGACGATCTTGCCTCGGGTGCGGCCCTCCATGCTCAGGCGCCAGGCCTCGGCCGCCTGCTCCAGCGGCAGCACGCGGTCGACGAACACGCGCAGCTCGCCCGCGTCCGCCAGCCGCGCCAGCTCGGTGAGGTCGGCGGCGTTCGGCCGCACCCACATGGTCGCGCCTCCGAGTTCCTCGGCTCGCGGATCCACCACCGATACCAGGCGCGAGAAATCCGACAGCACCTCCCGCGAGGCGTCGATCGACTCGCCACCCACACAGTCGACCACGGCGTCCACCCCGTTCGGCACAAGTGACCGCACGCGCTCGACGAGACCCTCGCCGTAGCTCACCGGCTCGGCGCCGAGTTCCCGCAGGAAGTCGTGGTTGCGTTCCGAGGCCGTACCGATCACGCGGGCGCCGCGGAGCACCGCCAGCTGCGTGGCGAACGCGCCGACGCCACCGGCGGCCGCGTGCACGAGCACCGTCTCCCCCTCGCCGACCCGGACGCGGTCGAGACACTGGTAGGCGGTGAGCCCTGCCAGCGGCAGCCCGGCCGCCTCGGTCCAGTCGAGCGCGGCGGGCTTGCGTGCGATCAACCGCACGTTGGCCGCGACGAGCTCGGCGTACGTCCCGTTCTGGACCCAGTCCTTGCGCACGTAGCCGATGACCTCGTCACCGACCTCGTAGTCGTACACGTCGAGTCCGACGGCCTCCACGACTCCCGACACGTCCCACCCCGGGGTGATGGGGAACTGCGTCTCCATCATCGCGTCGAGGTATCCGGCGCCGAGTTTCCAGTCCACGGGATTGACCCCCGCCGCCTTGACCCGGATGAGGACCTCACCGGGCGCCACCTTCGGGTCGGGCCGCTCGCCCAGGGTCAACACCTCGGGGCCGCCGTACTGCTCTTGAATGATCGCTCGCATGTCCGCGGCAACACCGCGGCGCGACGGGTCTATTCCAGCGCGCGGTGCGCAGGCCCGGAGTGGGTGACGACTGCTCCATGCCCGGCGGCGGTGATCAGCTCGGCCGCGCGGTCGACGTCCTCCTCCGTGCTCCACCGGCCCAGCGACAGTCGCAGTGCCGCCAGGCTCCGCTCGGCGGGCAGGCCCATCGCGGTGAGCACCGGCGACGGCATGTCTCGGCCGCTGTGGCAGGCCGAGCCGGTCGAGGTCGCCACCTCCGGGATCGCGGCGAGCAGCTCGTGGGCGCGCACGCCGTCGACGCTGACGTTCAGGGTGTTCGGCAGCCGCGACGTCGGCGGCCCGTTGAGCCGCACCCGTTCCCCCAGCCCCGCACGGAGCCGCGCGTGGAGGCGGTCCCGCAGCGTGCGGACGCGCTGGTGTTCGCCGGCCACGAGGGCGTCCGCCGCGAGCCGCGCGGCGGTCCCGAGGGCCACGGCGTAGGCGACGTTCTCGGTCCCGGCCCGCAGGCCGTGCTCCTGCCCGCCGCCGTGGACCAGCGGCTCCAGTCGCACACCCGGCCGGACGTAGAGGGCGCCGACGCCCTTCGGCGCGTACATCTTGTGGCCCACCACGGTGAGCAGGTCCACGTCGAGCGCGGTCACGTCGACCGGCAGTTTCCCCACCGCCTGGGCGGCGTCGCAGTGGAACACCGCGTCGTGCTCGTGGGTGACGCGGGCCAGCTCGGGGATCGGTTGCAATGCACCAGTCTCGTTGTTCGCCGCCATGATCGACACCAGCACCGTGCGCGGGGTGAACGCGGCGGCCAGTGCGGCCGGGTCGACCAGGCCGTCCCCGTCGACGGGTAGGTAGGTCACGTCGACGCCGTGGCGGCTCGCGAGCGCCCGGCAGGACTCCAGCACGGCGGGATGCTCGGTGCGCTGCGTGATCACGTGTGGCCAGCCGGTCCGCGCAGCGAGCGTGGCTCCCCGTATGGCCAGCGCGTTCGCCTCGGAACCCGACCCGGTGAACACGATGCGGTCGGCCGACGTCCCGATCAGCGCGGCCACCCGGGCGCGCGCGTGGTCCAGCGCCCCACGCGCCTCGGTGCCGTAGCGGTGAGCGCTGGACGGATTGCCGAACGCGCTGGTCAGGTAGGGCAGAACAGCGTCGGCTACAGCCGGGTCGACCGGCGTGGTGGCGTTGTAGTCGAGGTAGATCGGCCCGTCGACGAGCCCGCCGGGGACGGCCACGGCACACCTTCCTTCCCGTCGGCCTCTCCCGCCGTTATAGCGCGGCGGGGGCCAGGGCGCGCGCCGAGCGAGTCAGAGCGGCGAGCGGCTCCCCAGCGAAGGGTCGAGGGGCCAATCAGTGCTTTAACCTGCTCGGACGCTTTCAAAGCAACCTTCGACGTGGCTACTCTCCGAACATGGCCGATGGCGCGGAAGCAAGGAAGCTGGCCGCGGGCGGTTACGCCGCCCTCCCGATCGCAGACATCCGAAAGATCGCCGCCGACCAACGTCGTCGATTCGCCGGCAAGGCCATGCGGATCGGCGACAACGACACCGTGCATGCCGTGCGCCTGCGCACCTGGGTTCACGGCGAGCGCATTCCCGCACCAGCCTGCCATATCGGCACGGACACCACGGACGTCAGCGGCGAGCGGACGCCTGTCTCGGACCAACCCGTCAACTGCAAACGCTGCCTCTCCTACAAGGTCGCTAGGGAAGAGGGAGAGCCCTACCGCCCGCGCCTCGCGCAGATCGGCCTCTGGCCCGACGGGGAAGACCACGAGCTACCAGCATGGCCGCCATCTGAGAACGAGTAAGCACGACGACTCCTCGTACGCCGCCCCGTCTGCCGGAATACCCTGTGAACCCCGGCGTTACAGTAGTTAGTTGACAGGACAACTACTTGGGCGTGGTGACATTCATGCAGTTCGGCATCTTCACCGTCGGCGACGTGACGACCGACCCCACCACGGGGCGGACACCGACCGAACACGAACGGATCAAGGCGATCCTGCGCATCGCCATCAAGGCGGAAGAGGTCGGCCTCGACGTCTTCGCCACGGGCGAGCACCACAACCCGCCCTTCGTGCCCTCGTCGCCGACCACGATGCTCGGCTACATCGCCGCGCGCACCGAGCGCCTGATCCTCTCCACGTCGACCACGCTGATCACCACGAACGACCCGGTGAAGATCGCCGAGGACTTCGCGATGCTGCAGCACATCGCCGACGGTCGTGTGGACGTCATGATGGGCCGCGGCAACACGCCGCCGGTGTACCCGTGGTTCGGGCAGGACATCCGCCAGGGCATCCCGCTGGCCGTCGAGAACTACGCGCTGCTGCACGAGTTGTGGCGCAAGGACGTCGTCGACTGGCAGGGCCGGTTCCGCACGCCGTTGCAGGGCTTCACCTCCACGCCGCGTCCGCTCGACGGGGTGCCGCCGTTCGTGTGGCACGGGTCGATCCGCAGCCCGCAGATCGCCGAGCAGGCCGCCTACTACGGTGACGGCTTCTTCCACAACAACATCTTCTGGCCCGCCGACCACACCAAGCGGATGGTCGCCCTGTACCGCGAGCGGTACGCCCACTACGGCCACGGTGAGCCGCACCAGGCGATCGTGGGCCTGGGTGGGCAGGTGTTCATGCGCAAGAACTCGCAGGACGCCGTGCGCGAGTTCCGCCCGTACTTCGACCACGCCCCCGTCTACGGTGGCGGGCCGTCGCTGGAGGACTTCACCGAGCAGACGCCGCTCACCGTCGGCAGCCCCCAGCAGGTCATCGACCGCACCCTGACCTTCCGCGAGTACGCGGGCGACTACCAGCGGCAGCTGTTCCTCATGGACCACGCGGGACTCCCGCTGAAGACCGTGCTGGAGCAGCTCGACATGCTCGGCGAGATCGTGCCGGTGCTGCGCAAGGAGTTCGCCGCGCTGCGGGCGCCGGGCGTGCCGGACGCGCCCACCCACGACTCCCTGCGGGCGGCGAAGCAGCAGTCCACCGACGGCACCGCCGACACCGAGAGGTGACCATGAGCGCCTACAACCTGGCCGTCGTCTCGGCCGGACTCACCAACCCGTCGTCCACCCGCCTGCTGGCGGACCGGCTGACCGACGCCGTCAGCGCGCGTGTGCCCGTCGAGCCGCACGTCGTGGAGCTGCGCGACCACGCACGCGACATCGCCGACAACTTCATCACCGGCTTCGCTCCCCCGGCGCTGTCGGCCGAGCTCGACGCGGTGGCGAAGGCCGACGCCCTGATCGCCGTCACACCGATCTTCAGCGCGTCGTACAGCGGGCTGTTCAAGTCGTTCTTCGACGTCGGCGAGCCCACCGCACTACGCGGCAAGCCCGTGCTCATCGCCGCGACCGGCGGCACGCCGCGCCACTCGCTGGCCCTCGAGCACGCCGTGCGGCCGCTGTTCGCCTACCTCCGGGCCGTCGTCATGCCCACCGGCGTGTACGCCGCGTCGCAGGACTGGGGCGGCGAGGACGCGGCCGAGCTGGCCCGACGCATCGACCGGGCGGCCGCGGAACTCGCCGACGCACTCAGCGGCCGCCCCGCCTCCGTCGAACCCGAGGAGGAGTTCGTCCCCTTCGACGAGCTGCTGCGCAGGCAGGGCCAGTAGCGGCGGGAGTCAGCGCACGAGCGTGTGGTGGCGAGCCACCGCCCACCACCGCCCGTCCTGCTTGACGACGACGTAGAGGACCTTCATGACGTGGTCGTCGTCGACGAGATTGCCCTTGGCGTCCGTCGCCCGCGCGCCCTTGTAGGCCAGGGCGACGTCCGGCCGCACGAACAGCACGTCGAGCACGTCGTAACGCACGTGTTCGTCGCGCAGGAATCCCGCGAGACCCTGCCGGGTGGCCTCCACAATGGAGTCCACTCCGGACAGCGTGACGCCCACCGCGTTGACCACGGTGGCGTTACGAGCGAAGTGTTTCGTCATCAACTCCGCGTCGTTGGTGTTGTACGCGGTCTCGGTGTCGGCGATGATCCGATGGATGGCGGCGCGGTCCTCCTCGGTCGGTGAGGAGTACTCGACGACGGGAGAGTCGGTGGTCGCTGTCATGCCACCATCCTGAACCCTCCAGATATCTGGAGGTCAAGACGCCGACGCCGCTCACGGCGCCACCCGGTCCTCCAACACCTGACCGACCCAGTCGCCGACCCGGAACGTCTCCGTCGGCGTGAACCCCTGACCGCGGTAGTAACGCACCAGCTCCCCGTCACCACCCGCCCAGCAGTCGACGCGCACCAGGCTCCGACCTCGCCTGCGCGTCTCCTCACGCGCCTCGGCAAGCAGGTGCGCGCCCACCGCACGTCCGGTGAAGGCCCGTGACGTGATCAACAGATCGATGTAGACCTCCGGCTCAGACACCGGAGGGATGTGCGCGGGCGGGTGGTCGGCGAAGATCGACGCACCGGCGGCGACTCCGTCGATCTCCGCCACCACCAGGTGCGGGTGCGCGGCCATTCCGCGCACCCGTTCCACCCGCTTCGGATCCTGTGAGAAGGGCACGGAACCCCACTGGCCGGTGCGACCTCGTTCGGTCAGCCAGGCGACCGCGCCGTCGAACATGTCGAGCAGGAGGGCGTCGTCACCCGGACGACCCGGTCGGAGTCGAATGTCGTTCATGAGGCGAGCAGCCTACGCGCCCGGCTCAGTCCGTGACACCCAATTCCCGGGCAATCAGCATGCGCTGCACCTCGCTCGTGCCCTCACCGACTTCGAGGATCTTGGCGTCGCGGTAGAAGCGGCCCACCGGGTATTCGTTCATGAACCCGTAGCCGCCGAAGATCTGCGTGGCGTCGCGGGCGTTGTCCATCGCCGCGTTGGAGGCCACCAGCTTGGCGATGGCCGCCTCCTTCTTGAACCGCTCGCCGCGCAGCATCTTCGCCGCCGCGTTGTAGTACGCCAACCGGGCGGTGTGGGCGCGCAACTCCATGTCGGCGATCTTGAACTGGATCGCCTGGTACTCGCCGATCCGGCGCCCGAACGCCTCACGTTCCTTGACGTAGCGCAGACTCTCGTCCACACAGCCCTGCGCCAACCCGACGGACAGCGCCGCGATCGCGACCCGCCCTTCGTCCAGGATGGACAGGAACTGCGCGTAGCCGCGGCCACGCTCGCCCAGCAGGTTCTCCTCCGGCACCCGGCAGTCGTCGAACGTCAGCCCGTGCGTGTCGGACGCGTTCCACCCGACCTTGGAGTACTGCGGCTGCACCGTGAAGCCGGGGGTCCCCGACGGCACGATGATCGCCGAGATCTCCTTGCGTCCGTCGGGCGTCCGCCCGGTGACGGCGGTGGCCGTGACGAGGCTCGTGATGTCGGTGCCCGAGTTGGTGATGAACGACTTGCTGCCGTTGAGCACCCACTCGCCGTCCTCCAGCCTGGCGGTGGTCCGCGTCGCCGACGCGTCCGATCCACCGCCCGGCTCCGTGAGGCCGAACGCGCCGAGCGCCCGCCCCTCACACAGCGCGGGAAGCCAGCGCTGCTTCTGCTCCTCGGTACCGAACCGGTAGATCGGCATCGCACCCAGCGACACCCCGGCCTCCAGGGTGATCGCCACCGACGAGTCGACCCGGGCCAGCTCCTCCAACGTCAGGCACAGCGCGAAGTAGTCGCCGCCCATCCCGCCGTACTCCTCCGAGAACGGCAGGCCGAACAGTCCCATCTCGCCCATGCGGCGGACGATGTCGTAGGGGAACTGCTCACGCTCGTAGAAGTCCCCGATCACCGGGGCCACCTCGGAGGTGGCGAAGTCGCGCACGGTGACGCGCAGGTCCTCGTACTCCTTGTCCAGCCTGTCATCGATCATGATGCGCCTTCTTCCGGGGTCACCAGGGCGAGGGGTTCGTCGAGCGCGACCTGTTGGCCCGCCCGCACGTCGAGTCGGCTCACGACCCCGTCGACCGGTGCCGTGATCGTGTGTTCCATCTTCATCGCCTCGACGACGAGCAGCGGGGTTCCCGCCTTGACGACGTCGCCGAGCGCAACCTTGACGACGAGCACGGTGCCGGGCATGGGACTCGTGATGGGTCCCGCCTCCACCGACTCGGCATGCGAGGCGAGCAGGTTGGGGCGCTCGCTCACCGCGACGGCGCGCCCCTCTCGCGCGTACCAGACCGCACCGTCGGCGGCCTCGGCCCGGCGGTACCGGCGGTACTCGCCGTCCACCCGCACGACGAGGTCGGCGCCCTCCCGGCTCGCGGACACCGCCAGCGGGGCGGCTCCGTCCACCGTGACCTCGGCTCGCTCGGGGTCGCCCTCGACGCGCACGAGCGCCTCGGCGGTGCCTGCCCGCAGACGCATGGTCAGCCCGGCGTTGCCGCCGATCCGCCACCCGCTCGGGACATCCCAGGGGTCGATCACTTCGCCCGTGGGCCACAGCGCCAGCACCCGGTCCAGCGCCGCCGCGACGACGAACTCCTCGACGCCGGCGGTGTCGGCGGTGTCGGCGGTGTCGGCGGTGTCGGCGGTGTCGGCGGTGAGGGTGAGCAGTTCCCGCTCCACCAGTCCCGTGTCGAGCCTGCCCTCGCGGACGTCCGGATGCCGCAGCAGCGTCCGCAGGAACGGCACGTTCGTCGTCACACCCAGCACGGCGGTGTCGGCCAGAGCCCGGTCGAGCCGGTTCAGAGCCGACGCGCGATCCGGACCCCACGCGATCACCTTCGCCAGCATGGGGTCGTAGTGCGACGCCACGACCGTGCCCTGCCGTATCCCGGAGTCCACCCGCACGTGCGGACCGGACGCCTCGTGCAGGCCCGACACCGTGCCACCGGTGGGCACGAAGTCGCGCGCCGGGTCCTCGGCGTAGACGCGGGCCTCCACGGCGTGCCCGTCGAGCCGCACGTCGTCCTGCGTGAACGCCAGCTCCTCACCCGCTGCGACCCGCAGTTGCCACTCCACGAGATCGAGCCCGGTCACCAGCTCCGTGACGGGGTGCTCGACCTGGAGCCGGGTGTTCATCTCCAGGAAGAAGAACTCGTCGGGAGCCGCCGACGACACGATGAACTCGACCGTGCCCGCGCCGACGTACCCGACGGAACGCGCGGCCTCGACCGCCGCCTTGCCCATGCGGTCGCGCGTCGCGTCGTCGAGCAGCGCCGACGGAGCCTCCTCGACGATCTTCTGGTGTCGCCGCTGGAGGCTGCACTCGCGCTCCCCCAGGTGCACGACGCCGCCGTGCCGGTCGGCGAGCACCTGGATCTCGATGTGCCTGGGGTCGGCCACGAACCGCTCCACCAGCAGGCGGTCGTCACCGAAGGCGCCTCGCGCCTCCCGCTGCGCCGACTCGACGGCGGCGGACAGCTCGCCCGGCGCGTGCACGAGCCGCATGCCCTTGCCGCCACCGCCCGCGGACGGCTTGAGCAGCACCGGGTAGCCGACACTCTCCGCCGCCGCCGCGACCGAGTCCACGTCGGACACGTCGTTCGCGCCCGGCACGACCGGCACACCGGCCGCCGACACGGTCTCCTTCGCCCGGATCTTGTCGCCCATCGCCTCGATCGCGCCCACGGGTGGGCCGACGAACACGAGCCCGGCGTCCTCACAGGCCCCGGCGAACGCCGCGTTCTCCGCGAGGAAACCGTAGCCCGGGTGCACGGCCTGAGCCCCGGTCGCCCGCGCGGCGGCGATGATGTCCGGAATGGACAGATAGCTGCGGGCCGCCTCGGCCGGTCCGACGCGGATCGCCACGTCCGCCTCGGCGACGTGCCTGGCGTCGGCGTCAGCGTCGCTGTACACGGCGACCGACCGGATGCCCAGGCGCCGCAGAGTCGCGATGACCCGCACCGCGATCTCACCCCGGTTGGCCACCAACACGGTGTCGAACATGCCCCTCACATCCTGAAGACGCCGTAGTTCACCGGTTCGAGCGGCGCGTTGGCCGACGCCGACAACGCCAGCCCCAGCACGGTGCGCGTGTCCTTCGGGTCGATCACACCGTCGTCCCACAGCCGAGCCGTCGAGTAGTACGGGTTGCCCTGCGCCTCGTACTGCTCACGAATGGGGTCCTTGAACGCTTCCTCGTCCTCGGCGGACCACTCCTGACCGCGCGCCTCCAGGCCGTCCCGGCGCACGGTGGCCAGCACGGACGCGGCCTGCTCTCCGCCCATCACCGAGATCCGCGCGTTCGGCCACATCCAGAGGAACCGCGGCGAGTACGCCCGCCCGCACATCGAGTAGTTCCCGGCGCCGAACGACCCACCGATGATCACGGTGAACTTCGGGACCCGCGCGCAGGCCACGGCCGTGACCATCTTCGCGCCGTGCTTGGCGATGCCGCCCGCCTCGTAGTCGCGACCCACCATGAAGCCGGTGATGTTCTGTAGAAAGACCAGCGGCACCGACCGCCGGTCGCAGAGCTCGATGAAGTGCGCGCCCTTCATCGCGGACTCGGAGAACAGCACGCCGTTGTTGGCGATGATGCCCACCGGGTGACCGTGGATGCGCGCGAACCCGGTGACGAGCGTGGCGCCGTACTCCTTCTTGAACTCGGCGAACCGGCTGCCGTCGACGACCCGGGCGATCACCTCGCGGACGTCGTACGGGGTGCGCGGATCGGCGGGCACCACGCCGTACAGCTCGTCGGGGTCCACGGCCGGCGCCTCGGTGGGCGCCACGTCCCACGGGCGCGGCGAGCGCGGACCGAGCGTGGAGACGATCGAGCGCACGATGCGCAGCGCGTCGGCGTCGTCCGCGGCCAGGTGGTCGGTGACCCCGGAGGCGCGCGCGTGCACGTCCCCGCCGCCCAGCTCCTCCGCCGTCACGACCTCGCCGGTCGCGGCCTTCACCAGCGGCGGACCGCCGAGGAAGATCGTGCCCTGGTTGCGGACGATGACGGCTTCGTCGCTCATCGCGGGCACGTACGCGCCGCCCGCCGTGCAGGAACCGAGCACCGCGGCGATCTGCGGAATGCCGCGCGCCGACATCGTCGCCTGGTTGTAGAAGATGCGCCCGAAGTGCTCCCGGTCGGGGAAGACCTCGTCCTGCTTGGGCAGGAACGCGCCGCCCGAGTCCACGAGGTACAGGCACGGCAGGTTGTTGTGCAGCGCCACCTCCTGCGCCCGGAGGTGCTTCTTCACCGTCATGGGGTAGTAGGTGCCGCCCTTGACGGTGGCGTCGTTGGCGACGATGACGCACTCCCGCCCGGACACCCGGCCGACACCGGTGATGATGCCCGCGCTGGGCGCCTCGTCGTCGTAGAGGCCGTTCGCGGCCAACGGCGACAGTTCCAGCAGCGGGGAGCCGGGATCGAGCAGCGCGTCGACCCGGTCGCGCGGCAGCAGCTTGCCCCGCTCGACGTGCTTGGTGCGCGCCTTCTCCGGGCCGCCCTGACGCACGGTGGCCAGCCGCTTGCGCAGGTCGGACACCAACTCCTCGTGGTGAGCGACGTTGCGCGCGTAGGACTCACCTCGGGTGTCGACAGCACTGGCGAGAGCAGGAGTGTCCATCACACCACCAAGTTAGCACCCGTTAACTTCTCGTGAATATGTTAGCGCCCACTAACCACCCTGTCCAGCGCCGTGTCCGCGAGCCACGCACGCGTGTTCGCAGTTCCCGTACGCCCCGGCCTCGGCTCGCCCACCAGCCTGCGGACGACTCCGTACCGAAAGTGCGAACACCCATACGTGGAGTGCGGACACGCGTGCGGGAGGCGCGGACACGGTGCAGACACGACAACGGCCGCCGCACCCAGCGGTGCGACGGCCGTTGCTCGGTCTGTGGAATGGACGCGGCGACTCAGCCCGTGACACCCTGCAGAGCCGCGTAGTAGCCCAGCCTCTGGCCGTTGGCGGTCGGGTGGTACGACTCCACGACCGGCCAGGTGAGGCTGTGCAGCCAACGCTCACCGGAGGCGCAGATCTCGTGGCCGTCGAACGCGGGGCGCATGTCGACGAAGGTCAGCCCGTGCGCCGCGGCGCGAGCGGACGTCACCTCGGCCAGCGTGTCCGAGCCCGAGTTGATGGCCGCGCGCTTCGTGTCGCTCAGCCCCACGCTGCAGGAGCCGCCGATCTCGTAGAAGTGCGGGTAGCCGAGCACCACGATCTGGGCGTTCGGCGCCCTGCTCTTCAGCGTGCTGTACACGTTGTCGAGCCGACCGGGCAGCGTGTTCCTGGCGAAGGTCTTCGCCTCCTCCACGCGGGCGATGCAGCCGCTGTCGGAGGTGGTCGTGCAGGTGGTCATCACGTCGGCGAACCCGGCGTCGTTGCCGCCCACCGAGACCGTGATGAACGTGGTGCTGGAGTCGACGGCCGAAGCCTGACTGATCACATCGGACGTCACCGCGCCGGAGCACGCGACGAACTTGAAGCTCGACACGCTGTGGGAATTCGCCCACAGCTGGGGGTAGGCGTTGGCACTGCGCATGCAGTTGCCGGAGTTTCCGTAGTCCTTCGCGCCGACACCGGACGAGTAGGAGTCGCCGAGGGCGACGTAGTTCACGTCGGCGGGCGCGGCCGCAGCCGAGACGGCGCCTCCCACGAGCGCGAACGCGAACACCATCAGAACTGAGAACAACCGCCGAGTCCGCACTCTCATAGGGCGCACCTTTCGTCAGTGTTTGGCCGCTCGAAGCTTTATCAGGTGGCCAGCTCACGACAGAAGCGTGCGAACCAGACATGACCCGACCGGACCAAGCCAGAAGTCGGGCGGACTCGTTAACAGCTGCTAACGACGGTCGCTAGAGTGTCGATGTGCCTTCGGACTCTCCGCTCGTCCGCGGCGAGAAGACGACTCGCCGCGACCAGATCCTCGCGGCCGCCGCGGAGCTGTTCGCGCGGCACGGTTTCCACGGCGTCGGCATCGACGAGATCGGCGCGGCCGTCGGCATTTCCGGCCCGGCGCTGTACCGGCACTTCCGGAGCAAGGACGCGATGCTCGGCGAGATGCTCACGTCGATCAGCCACTATCTCCTCGACGGCGGCCGGGCGCGCGCCGAGGACGGCGGTTCACCCGATGAGGTGTTGGCCGGGCTCGTGCGCTTCCACGTCGACTTCGCCCTCTCCCAGCCCGCGTTGATCACGGTGCAGGAACGCAACCTGGCCAATCTGTCCCAGCCGGACCGCAAGGAGGTCCGGGCGCTGCAACGCCGCTACGTCGAGGTGTGGGTGTCGGTGTTGCAGGCCGCGGTGCCGGGGCTCGGCGACGACCGCGCGCGTTCGGCGGCGCACGCCGTGTTCGGGCTGATGAACTCCACGCCGCACAGCCGTCACCTGCCCGACGACGAGCTCGCCGACCTGCTGACCACGCTGGCCCTCGGGGCCCTGTACGCCGCGAAGTGACGATCACCCTGGCGGGCGGCACCGAAGTCGACCCATCTCGTGTTGGATGGGACCCGTGTGGGCCGACGAAGACCACGGACACGAGGACGCGCTGCTGCGCACAGCACAACGCGCCCTGGTGGCCGCTGCGCTCGCCGACGAGGAGGACGCGCTCGCGGCGGTGGGACCGGACGGCCTGCGCAGCGCACTTCCGGAGACCCGCGAACTGATCCTCCTACTGTTCGGCGCGTGCAGCGCCATGATCTCGACCCTGGGCGACGGCGGTGAGCGGCCGGTCCGCGTGCAGGTGCTGGACGAGACCGGCGAGGAGGTCTCGATCGACCAGGCGGACCCGGCGATGCGGACCGCGGTGCGCACGCTGCTGGCCGAGGTGCACGGCAACACCGACGCCGCCGCCGACCAGGTGGAGATCGCGCTCGCCAACGCCGCGCCCGACGAGGTGGACAGCGTGGTGCTCGCGGCTCTGCACTGGACGCTGCGGCTGGCGACCGAATGCCTCGAACGCGACCTGCCCGTACCGCGCTGGATCGAGTCCGTCTTCAGCGAGTAGCCGCCTCAGCTCCTTCCATCGGCGTCCGTCCCCGGGGCGGCCAGGCGGTCGAGACGGGCTCGCTGGGCAGAATCCAGTCGGACGCGCGCGGCGGCGACGTTCTCCTCCAGGTGACGCATGCGGGCGGTGCCGGGGATCGGGACGACGACCGGAGAGCGATCGAGCAGCCAGGCGAGCGCGATCTGCGTGGGGCAGTTCCTCGTTGGCTCCCCCGCCGTACAGATACGCGGTGTCGATCAGCGTGACACCGAGTTCGACCGCCCGCCGAGCGACCGCGATCGAGCCCTCCCGGGCGGGGCCCGGCTCCGTCGGCAGGCGCATCGCGCCGAACCCGAGCCGACCCACCTCCAGCTCTCCGCCGATGCGGAACGTCGGCGCCGTCATCGCGCGTCCAGCAGCGTCTTGCCGAGCGCCTGGCGCGACTCGATGAGGGCGTGCGCGTCCGCCGCCCGCTCCAACGGGAACCGTTGCCCGATCACCGGTCGGAGCCGCCCCTGCGCCACCTCGGTCAGTGCCTGCCGCGCGTAGTCACGCAGGCGCGAGGGCTCGCCGGGCGACCACGACACGACGCTGATGCCGCGTTCGTCCGCCAGCTCGGCGGGCACCTCCGTGAACACACCGCCGGCCGCACCGTAGGGCACGAACCGTCCACCCGGGCCGAGCAGGTCGAAGGCGGCCCGGCCCACGGCCCCGCCGACGGCGTCGAAGACCACGTCCACCCCTCCCGTCCGACGGCGGACGTCCTCGATCCACCGGTCGTCGCGGTAGTCGACGGTCACCTCGGCGCCGAGATCGGCGGCGAGCTCCCGCTTGCGACCCTCCCCCGCGGCCGCGACGACCGTGGCTCCCTTCGCGCGGGCGAGCTGAACCAGCAGGCTCCCGACGCCACCCCCAGCGGCTTCGACCAACACCCGCTCGCCCTCGCCGACACCGGCCGAGTCGAGCACCAGCAGAGCCGTGCGCCCGTCGGCCAACACCGCCACCGCGTCGTCGAGCCCGACCCCGTCCGGCACCCGAAGCAGCGCCGCGGCGTCGACCGCGACCTGTTCCGCGTAGCCACCGGAACCCGTGAGGCTCGCGACCACCCGCTCACCGATCAGGCCCGGGTCGACCTTCGTCCCCACCCGGGTCACGACCCCACCGACACCGTTGCCGGGCACCAGGGGCGGCTCCACCTAGAAGGGCCCGAACGGGCCCCGCCGGTACTGGGTCTCGACGAACGTGATGTTCGCGTACGCCACCCGCACCACCACCTGTCCCGCGTCCGGGTCCGGATCCGGGGCCTCTCCGGGCACCAGGACCTCGGGACCACCGAATGCGGTCATGCGCACAACTCGCACGGGCACTCCTCTCCGCCGGTCACCAGCCTGCAACCTCGACTCGACTGGAGGTCAAGATCACAGCAGGCGGCACCACGGGAAGGCGGACGAGCACAGGGAAAACGGAGTCCCTGCACGAGGAACACGCGAGAAGAGAAGAAGCGCCGGTCCGTTGTGATACGGAACTCGACGCAGAAGAAGGGGCGGCCCGCTCTACCAGCCTGGGGGTCACCGGGAGCGGGCCGCCGACACCCAGCTTAAGCAATAAGTTCCGACTTCGCCGCTCGGGGGCGGGAGTCACCCCGTGTTTTTTTCCCACCACGGAGTGACGACCGTGGTGATTCGTCCAGTTCGGCCCGACCTGGGATGTCCTCGGCGCGAAATCGACCGAGACCGACGCCTCCCGTTGATCGTCCAAACAGCCAGTACGGCAGGATGGCGCGAGCCAAGCGCACGATCACAAGGAATAGAGGGCAGCATGCACGACGGCAGCGGCCGCATCGCGGTGCAGAACCTCACCAAGCAGTTCGGCGCCGTCACCGCGGTGCAGAATCTCAGCTTCACGGTGGAACCCGGCAGCGTCACGGGCTTTCTCGGCCCGAACGGCGCCGGTAAGACGACCACGTTGCGAATGCTGCTCGGGCTCGTCCGCCCGACGGCAGGCACGGCGACCATCAACGGTCGGCAGCATCACGAACTGGGCAACCCCGCCCGCGTCGTCGGTTCGGTACTCGACAACGGCAGCTTCCACCCGAAGCGGAGCGCACGCGATCACCTGCGCGTGTACGCGGCGGCGATCGGGGTGCCGGACCAGCGCGCGGACGAGGTGCTGGGACTCGTGGGCCTCAGCCCCGCGGGCCACCGCAAGGCGGGCGGATTCTCCCTCGGCATGCGCCAGCGACTCGCGTTGGCCACGGCGCTGCTCGGTGATCCTCAGGTTCTGGTGCTCGACGAACCGGCCAACGGACTCGACCCCGAGGGCATCGCGTGGCTGCGCACGTTCCTCCGCTCGTTCGCGGCGCAGGGCCGCACGGTGCTGGTCTCCAGCCACCTGCTGTCGGAGGTCGAGCAGACGATCGACCAGGTGGTCATCGTGAGTGCGGGCATGACGCGCTACTTCGGGCCGCTGGAGCACCTGCGCCAGAGCCAGCGCTCGCGGGTCCTGGTGCAGCCCGCGGACGCGTCCGGGCTCGCGACGGCGTTGCGCGAGGCCGGCATCACCGACGTCGAGCCCACGGCGGACGGCCGTGTGGCGGTGGCCGGGACGACGGTGCAGCAGATCGGCGACGTCGCCGCGAAGGCGGGCATCGCCGTGTACGGCATGGAGGAGCAGAAGGCCGACCTGGAGCAGCTGTTCTTCCAGCTGACCTCGGGTCAGTACGCCGGAGCCCCACTGCCCGGACAGCCCGCCCAGGGCAACTGGGCCCAGCCCGGCGCGCCCCAGGCAGCACAGCCCAACCCGTACGCGCAGTACCAGCAGACCCCGCAGCAGACGTACCAGCAGAACTACCAGCAACCCGGTCAACAACCGCAGCCGAACCAGGGCTGGGGAGGTCAGCAGCAGTGATGGGCAACCTGATCAAGGCGGAGTTCCGCAAGACGTTCAGCCTCAACCTGTGGTGGGCGCTGGCCATTCCGGCTTTCGTGGCCTCGCTGGTGTTCGCGTTGAGCTGGGGCGCCAGCGTCAACGACTTCAACGAGTTCCTCGGCAGCAGTGACGCGCAGGAACTGGCGATGCTGCTCGGGATCGACGTCGCGACCATGCCGGTGGGGCTGCTCTCGCTCGGGCGTGCGATCAACATCGGCGTGTTCTTCGGTGTGCTGTTCGGCGTCACGGCTCTCGCGGGCGAGTACCGCAACAAGACGATCAGCACGACGTTCCTCACGGCACCGAACCGCGCGTCCGTGCTCAGCGCGAAGATGGTCACGTTCACCGTGTGGGGCCTCTTCTACGGCGTCATCGCCGTCGGGGCGGCGAGCATCGGCACGGCGATCACCGTGGACAGCGCCGGGCTGCCCTCGGCGGGGCAGTGGCTCGGCATCGCCGGGGCCGGGCTGCTCGCGGCCATCCTGGGCACCCTGTTCGGCGTCGGGCTCGGCGCCGTGTGGAACAGCGTCACCGGCCCGACCGTGTTCCTGTGCCTGTGGATGCTGCTGATCGAGAACATCCTCGTGCTCGTGGCGTTCTTCTCCGCCGAACTCGACTGGCTCGGCGGCGTGCTGCCGAACGGGGCGCTGAACGGCATCGTCGGTGCCGTCGGTGCGGAGGCGTTCGGGGCGATCGGGTCGTCGATGTCGGCCCACATCGACCAGATCGACGACGGCCTGCAGTGGGGCATGCAGTTCTTCGCGGGCGCTCCGGGTGCCTTCTCGTGGTGGGCCTCCGCCCTCATCTTCTTCGCATGGACCATGCTGTTCTTCGGTAGTGGTTGGGCCGCCAACCAGAACCGCGACATCACCTGACGCGAGACGAAGAGGGGTCGTGAGTGGAGAGCAGAGCACCGACACTGTCACCCACCCACGGCCCCTCTTCCCGTTCCCGGGGCGGCTGGATCAGGCGGCTGGCGTCGGCCTGCTGGCGGCACCCCGTGCTGGTCGTGCTGGCGCTGTCCGCGGCGGTCGTCGGAGTGGGCCTGCAGGCGGCCACGCCGCTGCTCGTGCGTGCCGCCGTGGACGGCGCGGTCGCCGGTGACACCTCCGACCTCACCCTGCTGGCGGGCGGCCTGGTAGGCCTGCAGCTGCTGGCGTTCGGCAGCGCGTTCGCACGCCGCTACCTCGGCGGCCGACTCGCCCTCGACGTGCAACACGACCTGCGTCGCGACGTGTTCGCGTCGGTCTCCCGCCTCGACGGCGGCAAGCAGGACTCGATGAAGACCGGGCAGATCGTGTCGCGGGCGATCACCGATCTGCAGCTGGTGACCGGGTTCCTCATGCAGGTTCCGCTGTCGGCGGGCTCCGTGGTCTTCGCCCTCCTCGCGCTCGGCGCGATGCTGTGGATGTCGCCGCTGCTCACCCTCATCGCCCTCGTGGTGGCTCCCGCCGTGGGCGTGGTGGTCGCGGTGAGCCGCAAACGCCTCTTCCCCGCCACGTGGTCGGCGCAACAGCGGGCGGCCGACCTCGCCCAGCAGGTCGAGGAGACCGTCACCGGGGTTCGGGTGGTGAAGGGCTTCGGGCAGTCGTCTCGGGAGGTCACGACGCTGTCCGGGAAGGCGCGCAGGCTCTACGCCGAACGCCTGCGGGCCGCGCGGCTGGCCGCGGTCCCGACGGCCACCACCTCGGCGCTTCCCGCGGCGGGCCAGGTGGCCGTGCTCGCCGTCGGCGGGATCCTCGCCCTGCGTGGCGAGATCAGCCTCGGCACCTTCCTGGCGTTCGCCACCTACGTCTCGGCGCTCGTCGGTCCGGCCCGGATGCTCGCGAGCCTCATCGTGCAGGCCCAGCTCACCCGTGCCGGAGTCGAACGGGTCAACGAGCTCGTCGACGCCCAACCCGAGGTCGTCGACCCCGCTCACCCCCGGCCCGTACCCCCGGGTCCGCTGTCGGTGCGCTTCGACGACGTGCGGTTCGGCTACACGCGCACCGATCCCGTGCTCCGGGGACTGTCGTTGGAGGCCCGGGCGGGCGAGACCCTCGCGCTCGTGGGCACCGCAGGCTCCGGGAAGTCGACGATCTCGCTGCTGCTCCCCCGCTTCTACGACCCCCACGCGGGCTCAGTGCGACTCGGCGGGGTCGACGTGCGCGAGCTGGCGCTCTCCGACCTCCGGCGCACCGTGGGCGTCGTGTTCGAGGAGGCGTTCCTGTTCTCGACGTCGGTGCGCGAGAACATCGCCTACGGCAGGCCGGACGCATCCGACGAGGAGGTCGTGGCCGCCGCGAAGGCCGCCGAGGCGCACGAGTTCATCAGCGCCCTGCCCGACGGCTACGACACGCAGGTGGGTGAGCGCGGCCTGACCCTCTCGGGCGGGCAACGCCAGCGGCTCGGCCTCGCCCGGGCTCTGCTCACCGATCCCCGGGTGCTCGTGCTGGACGACGCGACGTCGGCGGTGGACACCGTCACCGAGTCCGCGATCCACGACACGCTCCGCAGCGTGACGCGCTCGCGCACCACGATCCTCATCGCCCACCGCCGCTCCACGCTCGCGTTGGCCGACCGCATCGCGGTCCTCGACGGTGGGCGGGTCGTCGACGTCGGCACGCACGACGAGCTCTGGCAGCGGTGCGCTCTCTTCCGCGACCTCGTGTCGGGGCCGGGCGACGACGTCGAGGCGATTCACCGGCACACCGACCTGGCGAGCGACGGCAGCGGTGTGACCCCGCAGCTCTGGCCGAAGCAGGACAAGGCGGACGAGGACGGCACGCAGACCGGAGACACCGCGGTGAGCAGGGCGACCACGACGGCCCCGGCGGTCGGCCCGGGTTCGCGGGCCTCGCTCGACCTGCCGCCCACCCCCGACCTGCTGGAACGGGTGCGGCGCCTGCCCCCGGCGACCGGCGAACCCCGGCTCGCCGGCGAGGACCCCACGGCGGAGGACCCGCACTTCCGGTTGTGGAGGCTGCTCCGCCCGGTGCGCCCGATCCTGGCGGCCGTGGTGGCGCTCGTGGCCGTCGACGCGCTCGCCGCCATCGCCGTGCCCGCCCTGTACGAGCGCGGTGTGGACGACGGTGTGCGGGTGGGTGTGGAGTCCGCCGTCTGGCTGGCCGCCCTCGCCGGAGCGGTGGTGATCGCGGTCGACTGGGTCGCCGTGTGGGCCCAGACGCGGCTCACCGCCCGCAGCGGCGAGTCGGTGCTCTACCTGCTGCGCGTGCGCAGCTACGCCCACCTGCAACGACTCGGCCTCGACTACTACGAGCGCGAGCTCGCGGGCCGCATCATGACGCGGATGACCACCGACATCGACGCGCTGTCGACGTTCCTCCAGACCAGCCTCGCGACCGCCGTGGTGAGCGTGCTCACGCTCGTGGGCATCAGCGTGGCGCTGCTGGTCACCGACGTGAGCCTCGCGCTGTACGTCTTCGCCGTGCTGCCGGTCCTGCTGGTGGCCACGGTGCTGTTCCGCCGACGGGCGTCCGCCGCGTACACCGAGGCGCGCGAGCGGGTCAGCGCCGTCAACGCCGACATGCAGGAGAACGTCTCCGGAATGCGGGTCGCCCAGGCCTACACCCGGGAGGAGCGCTCGGCCGAGCAGTTCGCCTCGCGCAGCGACGCCTACCGGCGCTCGCGACTGCGCGCGCAACGCTACGTGGCGACGTACTTCCCGTTCGTCACCCTGCTCTCGGGCGTGGCCGAGGCCGTGGTGCTGGTGGCCGGAGCCACCCGGGTCGCCGACGGCACCCTCTCCATCGGCGTGCTCATGGCGTTCCTGCTCTACCTCGGCCTGTTCTTCTCGCCCGTACAGCAGCTGTCGAGCGTGTTCGACGCCTACCAGCAGGCCAAGGTCGGCCTCCGGCGCATCGGCGACCTGCTCCGCACACCGACGTCGGTGCCCCCGCCCGAGAACCCGGTGCCGGTACCGGCCCGGCTGCGGGGCGAGGTGAAGCTCGTGAACGTCGGGTTCCACTACCCCGGCGCGGAGACGCCCGCGCTGCAGGACGTCGACCTGCACGTGTCGCCGGGCACCACGGTGGCGCTCGTGGGCGCGACGGGTGCCGGCAAGTCGACGGTGGTGAAGCTGATCGCGCGCTTCTACGACGCCACCCGGGGCCACGTGTGCCTGGACGGCGTCGACGTGCGCGACTACGACCCGGAGCAGCTCACGGGCCGGATCGGGCTGGTGCCGCAGGAGTCGCACCTGTTCTCCGGCACGGTGGCCGACAACGTGCGGTACGGCAGGCCCGACGCCACCGACGCCGAGGTGGAGGCCGCTGTGCGCGCGGTCGGGGCGCTGGAGGCCGTCGCCGCCCTGCCGAACGGCTTCCACCAGCAGGTCGGCGAACGGGGCCGCTCGCTCTCGGCCGGGCAGCGCCAGCTGGTGGCGCTGGCGAGGGCGGAGCTGGTGGACCCGGACGTCCTGCTGCTCGACGAGGCCACCGCCGCGCTCGACCCGGCCACCGAGGCGGCCGTGCTGCGGGCCACCGACCGGCTCGCGTCGGCCCGCACGACGTTCGTGGTCGCCCACCGGCTGGCCACGGCGGCACGCGCCGACGAGATCGTGGTGCTGGACCACGGACGTATCGTGGAACGCGGGAGCCACGACGAGCTCGTCGCGGCGAACGGGCTGTACGCGCAGATGTGGCGTCACTCGGCGTGAAGGAGCACTGTGAAGACGGTGACAGGAGGTGCGACGACCCGAAGAAGGACGAACTTCTCACCCATAGGACGAACGATCTTGATGACCGGTTGTTGTGACAACATTCACCTTATCGATACAGCCCTGTCGGGCCCCCATTCCACCCACGTCATGGGCGAGTTCGGTGACACAGGCCGAAACCCGGGGGTTAGCCTGGTAGTCGCGAATTCACCAAACCAAGATCGAGACGGATAGAGGCGAGTCCCAGCCGTGTCCAGCAGCAGCCCTGCGTCACAGTTCGGCCCCAACGAGTGGCTCGTCGAGGAGATGTACGACCAGTTCCTCGCCGACCCCTCTTCAGTCGACGCCGCCTGGCATGAGTTCTTTGCCGACTTCAAACCCGCCCAGAGTGCACAGGCGAAGCCGGACGCGACGGGCGCAGAGCCGAAGTCGGCCGCGAACGGTCAGTCGACGCAGTCCGCGCCGAAGACGGAACCGAAGGCAGCCCCGAAGCCGGCACCCGAGCCCGCCCAGGCCCCGAAGGCCCCGACATCGAGCGCGCCCGCGGCCCCGAAGCCCGCGCCCAAGCAGGAGCCGAAGCAGGCTTCGTCCGCCGCGGCC
>NZ_CM001466.1:1914424-1945815 GCF_000231055.2 Saccharomonospora azurea NA-128
CAACTCACCGTCGGTGCGGATCGCGGTGGGCACGGCGGCCGCCACGAGGCCGAAGTCGACGAGCGAGCCCGAGCGCAAGCCGCTGCGCGGCGCCGCCGCGGCGATCGCGCGCAACATGGACGCTTCGCTGACCGTCCCCACCGCCACCAGCGTGCGCGCGGTGCCCGCCAAGCTCATGGCGGACAACCGCATCGTCATCAACAACCACCTGAAGCGCACGCGCGGCGGCAAGATCTCCTACACCCATCTCATCGGGTACGCGATGATTCGCGCGCTGCACGACTTCCCGAACATGAACCGCCACTACGCGGTCGTGGACGGCAAGCCGCACGCCGTGACCCCCGAGCACGTCAACCTCGGCCTCGCCATCGACATGAAGGGCAAGGACGGGCAGCGCTCCCTCGTCGTGGCCTCCATCAAGAACTGCGAGAACATGACGTTCCTGCAGTTCTGGCAGGCCTACGAGGACATGGTCAAGAAGGCCAGGAACAACAAGCTCACCGCGGACGACTTCGCGGGCACCACGATCTCGCTGACCAACCCCGGCGGCATCGGCACCAACCACTCGGTGCCCCGCCTGCAGTCGGGCCAGGGCGCCATCATCGGCGTCGGTGCGATGCAGTACCCGGCCCACTTCGAGGGCACCAGCGAGCAGACCCTGGTCCAGCTCGGCGTCAGCAAGATCATGACGCTGACCTCGACCTACGACCACCGCATCATCCAGGGCGCCGAGTCCGGCGAGTTCCTCAAGCGCATCCACGAGCTGCTGCTCGGTGGCGACGGCTTCTACGACGACATCTTCACGTCGCTGCGGCTGCCGTACGAGCCGGTGCGCTGGGTCGAGGACCTTCCCGAGGGCGAGATCGACAAGACCGCCCGCGTGCTGGAGCTCATCGAGTCCTACCGGATGCGCGGCCACCTGATGGCCGACACCGACCCGCTGAACTACCGCCAGCGCAGGCACGAGGACCTCGACATCCTGTCTCACGGCCTCACCCTGTGGGACCTGGACCGCGAGTTCGCCGTCGGCGGCTTCGCCGGCAAGGAGCGCATGAAGCTGCGCGACGTCCTCGGCGTGCTGCGCGACTCCTACTGCCGCACGGTCGGCGTGGAGTACACGCACATCCTCGACCCGGACGAGCGCCGCTGGATCCAGGAGCGCGTCGAGGTTCCGCACGAGAAGCCCGAGCCGTCGGTGCAGAAGTACGTGCTGTCGAAGCTCAACGCGGCCGAGGCGTTCGAGACGTTCCTGCAGACGAAGTACGTGGGCCAGAAGCGGTTCTCGCTCGAGGGCGGCGAGACCGTGATCCCGCTGCTCGACACCGTGCTGGACAAGGCCGCCGAGCACCAGCTCGACGAGGTCGTCATCGGCATGCCCCACCGCGGCCGGCTGAACGTGCTGGCCAACATCGTGGGCAAGCCCATAGCACAAATCTTCCAGGAGTTCGAGGGCAACCTCGACCCCGGCCAGGCACACGGTTCCGGTGACGTGAAGTACCACCTCGGCGCCGAGGGCAAGTACTTCCGCATGTTCGGCGACGGCGAGACGAAGGTGTCGCTCACCGCGAACCCGTCGCACCTGGAGACCGTGGACCCGGTGCTGGAAGGCATCGTGCGCGCCAAGCAGGACCTGCTCGACAAGGGCGACCGCGAGACGGGCGGCTTCACCGTTCTGCCGGTGCTGCTGCACGGTGACGCCGCGTTCGCCGGGCAGGGCGTGGTGGCCGAGACGCTGAACCTCGCGCTCCTGCGCGGCTACCGCACGGGCGGCACCGTCCACGTCATCATCAACAACCAGGTCGGCTTCACCACCGCGCCCGAGCACTCCCGCTCGTCGCAGTACGCCACCGACGTGGCGAAGATGATCGGCGCGCCGATCTTCCACGTCAACGGCGACGACCCCGAGGCCGCGTACTGGGTCGCGCGACTGGCCGTCGACTACCGCCAGGCGTTCAACAAGGACGTCGTCATCGACATGATCTGCTACCGCAGGCGCGGTCACAACGAGGGTGACGACCCGTCGATGACGCAGCCCGGCATGTACGACATCATCGACGCCAAGCGCAGCGTCCGGAAGACTTACACCGAGGCGCTGATCGGCCGCGGCGACATCTCGATGGAGGAGGCCGAGGCCGCGCTGCGCGACTTCTCCAGCCAGTTGGAGCACGTGTTCAACGAGGTCAGGGAGCTGGAGAAGCACCCGATCGCCCCGAGCCCGTCCGTGGAGAAGCGCCAGCAGGTGCCCGCGCAGGTGCCGACGGCCGTCGACCGCGAGGTCATCGAACGCATCGGCGACGCGTTCGTCACGCTGCCCGAGAACTTCAATCCGCACCCGCGCGTCAAGCCGGTGCTGGAGCGACGCCACAAGATGTCCCGCGAGGGCAACATCGACTGGGCGTTCGGCGAGCTGCTCGCGTTCGGTTCGCTGGCGCTGGAAGGCAGGCTCGTCCGCCTGTCCGGCCAGGACTCCCGTCGCGGCACGTTCACGCAGCGTCACTCGGTGCTCATCGACCGCAAGACGGGCGAGGAGTACGCACCGCTGCAGCACCTGTCCGACGACCAGGGCCGCGTGATGATCTACGACTCGGCGCTGTCCGAGTACGCGGCCGTCGGCTTCGAGTACGGCTACTCGGTGGCCAACTCCGAGGCGCTGGTGATGTGGGAGGCGCAGTTCGGCGACTTCGTCAACGGCGCCCAGACCGTCATCGACGAGTACATCTCGTCCGGTGAGGCCAAGTGGGGTCAGCTCTCCGACGTCGTGCTCCTGCTGCCGCACGGCCACGAGGGCCAGGGGCCCGACCACACCTCCGGCCGCATCGAGCGGTTCCTCCAGCTGTGCGCGGAGCACTCGATGACGGTGGCGGTGCCGTCGACCCCGGCGAACTACTTCCACCTGCTGCGCAGGCACGCGCTGGACGGCGTGAACCGCCCGCTCATCGTCTTCACCCCGAAGTCGATGCTGCGCAACAAGGCCGCGACGTCGTCGCTGGACGACTTCACCGGCGACTCGAAGTTCCTGTCGGTCATCGGCGAGAACGAGGTCGACCCGGCCAAGGCCCGCAAGGTGCTGCTCACGTCGGGCAAGCTCTACTGGGAGCTGGTGGCCGAGCGCCGCAAGCGCGAGGCGAACGACGTCGCCATCGTGCGTGTCGAGCAGTACTACCCGCTGCCGAAGAAGAAGCTGGTCGCCGAGATGCAGCGCTACAACAAGAACGCCGAGATCGTCTGGGTGCAGGAGGAGCCGGAGAACCAGGGTGCCTGGCCGTTCTTCGGGCTGAACCTCCCGCGCAGGCTGCCCGAGGCGTTCCCGACCCTGCAGGTGGTGGCGCGCAGGCCGATGGCGGCGCCGTCGGCGGGCTCGTCCAAGGTCCACGAGGTCGAGCAGAAGGCGCTGATCGCCAAGGCGTTCGAGTAAGCCGAGAACTCACCGAGAACCCTGATGGCGGCGGTACCTCACGGTGCCGCCGCCATCGGCGTCTTCAGGGCCGGGTGCCCGCCTCGGTGTCCTCGGCGTCGCCGGCGTCGTCAGCTGGGCACGGTCACCTTCGCCTCGTCCGCGCGCGTGCCGCTGCCGACGGCCGGGCTCGCGGTGGCCGTGCTGCGGAAGCCCCGCAGGCGCAGGCTGTTGCTGACCACGAACACCGAGCTGAACGCCATCGCCGCCCCGGCGAGCATCGGGTTGAGCAGGCCCGCCGCCGCCAGCGGCAGCGCCGCGACGTTGTAGGCGAAGGCCCAGAACAGGTTGCCCTTGATGGTGGCCAGCGTGCGGCGCGAGAGCCGGATCGCGTCGGCGGCGACCCGGAGGTCACCGCGGACGAGGGTGATCTCGCTGGCCTCGATGGCGACGTCCGTGCCGGTGCCCATCGCTAGCCCGAGGTCGGCCTGGGCGAGCGCCGGGGCGTCGTTGACGCCGTCGCCGACCATGGCGACGACCCTGCCCTCGTCCTGCAGACGCCGGACGACGTCGACCTTGTCCTGGGGCAGCACGTCGGCGATCACGTCGTCGATGCCGACCTCCGAGGCGACCGCCCGGGCGACCGCCTCGTTGTCTCCGGTCAGCAGCACCGGCCGGAGTCCGAGGCCCTTGAGCTGCGCCACCGCCTGCGCCGACGTGGGCTTCACGGTGTCGGCCACCACCAGCACGCCCCTGGCCCGGCCGTCCCACCCCACGGCGACGGCGGTCCTGCCGAGTCGCTCGGCCTCGGCCTTCGCGGTCACGAGTTCCGCGGGCAGGGGTTGGCTCCACTCCTCCAGCAGCGCGACCCGCCCGACCAGCACGGCGTGTCCGTCCACGACGCCCTGGACTCCCAGGCCGTCGACGGCGGTGAAGCTCTCCGGCGTGGGGAGGGCGCCGACGCGCTCGGCCGCCTGCGCGGCGATGGCACGGGCGATGGGATGTTCGGAGGCGTGCTCCAGCGCCCCGGCGAGTCGCAGCACCTCGTCGACGTCCTCGCCCTCGGCCACGTGGACATCCACCAACGTCATCGCACCGGTCGTGACGGTGCCCGTCTTGTCCAGCACCACCGTGTCCACCCTGCGGGTCGACTCCAGCGCCTCCGGGCCCTTGATCAGGATGCCGAGCTGGGCGCCGCGTCCGGTGCCCACGAGCAGCGCCGTGGGCGTGGCAAGCCCGAGCGCGCACGGGCAGGCGATGATCAGCACGGCGACGGCGGCGGTGAACGCCGCCGACGTCGAGACGCCCGAGCCGAGCCAGAACGCGAGCGTGCCGACCGCCAGCGCGATCACGATCGGGACGAACACGCCGGAAATGCGGTCGGCGAGCCGTTGCACGGCCGCCTTGCCCGTCTGCGCGTCCTCGACCAGCTTGGCCATCTGCGCCAGCTGGGTGTCCGCTCCCACGCGCGTGGCCCGCACCACCAGACGGCCGCCGGAGTTCACCGTCGCGCCGACGACCGTGTCGCCGGGCCGCACCTCCACGGGCACGGACTCGCCGGTGAGCATGCTCGCGTCGACTGCGGAGGTGCCCTCCTCGACCACACCGTCGGTGGCGATCTTCTCCCCCGGCCGCACGACGAACCGGTCCCCCACGGCGAGCCGGTCCACCGGGATGCGCTGCTCGGTCCCGTCGCGGAGGACGGCGACCTCCTTCGCCCCGAGTTCCAGCAGCGAACGCAGCGCGGCACCGGCCCGTCGTTTCGACCGCGCCTCGAAGTAGCGGCCCGCGAGGATGAACGTCGTCACCCCCGCCGCGACCTCGAGGTAGATGTTGGCGTCCCCGCTCGTGCGCTCGATGGTCAGCTCGAACGGGTGCGTCATCCCGGGCACACCGGCGCTGCCGAACAGCAACGCGTACAGCGACCAGGCGAACGCGGCGATGGTGCCCATCGACACGAGGGTGTCCATCGTGGCAGCGCCGTGCCGCAGGTTGGTCCACGCGGCCCGGTGGAACGGCCAGGCCGCCCACGTCACCACCGGAGCCGCGAGCGTCAGGGAGATCCACTGCCAGTACTCGAACTGCCAGGCCGGCACCATCGCCAGCAACACCACGGGCACCGAGAGCACGGCCGCGCCGACGAGCCGTTGACGCAGCGAGCGGTGCGCGTCGTCGCTCTCGTCGGACCGCTCCCCACCGATGGTGTCGGCAGTGCCGGTGCCGTCGGCGGGCTCGGCCGGCCGGGGCAGCTCGGCGGTGTAGCCCGCGGCCTCCACCGTGCTGACAAGCTCGGCGGGATCCAGCTCCTCCGGGAAGGTCACCTTCGCCTTCTCCGTGGCGTAGTTCACCGTCGCCGTGACACCGTCGAGCTTGTTGAGCTTGCGCTCCACGCGGTTGGCACACGACGCGCACGTCATGCCGCCGATCGCGATTTCGAGGTCCCGGACGGGCCGGGCCTCGGTCGAGACGTCGGAACTCATGTCCACTCCTGAAGATCGACGCCGCGGTCAGTGACCGTGGCCGGTGTGCGGCGAGCCCGGCGCGCCCCCGGTGTCGGTGGTGTCGAGGGTGAACTCCGCCGTGCGGACGCTGTTTCCATGCCGGAAGTCGAGGAAGAGCCGGTAGGTGCCCGCCGACGGCACCTCGGCCGCGAACTCGATCCCGGGACCACCGGTGTCGCCGTGCCCGGCCGGGTGGACGTGCAGATAGGCGAGATCACCCGTGCGCAGCGCGACGAGGTGTCCGGACGCCCCGAGATAGGGCTGAAGGTCGGTGAGCGGGCGACCGTCCTTGCTGACGGTCGCGGTGAGCGTCGACGTCCTGCCCGGAACGAGTTCGCCGTCGAGCCGCACCTCGTAGCCGTCCACGCGGGCCACCCGCGAAAGTTCGTGGTGCACCGGCCGGAACTCACCGGGCACGGCCAGGTCCACGCCCAACGTCATCGGTTCCGCGCCGGCGGGTGTGAAGTCGGCGAACGCCCGGTAGCTTCCCGGATCGTCCACCGTGATCGGCACACTCCACGTGCCGTCGTCGGCCATCGTCGGGTGGAGGTGGTCGAAGTTGCTCGCGTCGCGCCGCACGAGGATCAGGTGCATGCGCTTCTCGTGCTCGACGTCGAACCGCGTCACCGTCTCGCCGCGCGGACCCGTGATCCGGAAGGTCAGCGCCTCCTCCACGCCCGGGGTGAGCGTCGTGTCGGCGGGGACGAGCGTGTATCCGCCCTTCGACGACGCGAGCCCCTCGGGCTGGTGTTGCGCCGCTCCCCCGACCGCGCCGCGGTGGACGCCGGTGTGCGCGGTGTCCTCCCCGCCGCGCACACCGGTCTCACCGGCGGAGGGACCGACAGCCTCGCCGACCACCCAGCCGCCCACGGCGACCAGGGCCAGCGACACGCCGTAGGCGGAGAGCCTGGCTGCTGTGTTCATGTCCTATCCCGTCCAGGTCGGTGCGCAAGGATCACGCGCTCAGGCTGTAGCCGGCCTCTTCCACGGCCTTGCGGACGTCGTCGACGGCGATCTCGCGGTCGCTGGTCACCGTCACCCTGCCCGTGGGCAGGTCCACCGCGACGTCCGTGACACCGGCGATCTCCTGCACTTCCTCGGTCACGGAACTGGCGCAGTGACCGCAGGTCATGCCGGTCACGGTGTAGGTCTGCTCGGCCATGTCGGGGTCCTTTCGGGTTTCGCTCGTGTCGTCGACAGGGATGACCACAAAGGGATCAGGAACGCACCAGGCGGGCGATGGCGTCACTGGCTTCCTTGACCTTCGCCTCGGCGGTCTCGCCGCCCTCGGCGACCGCCTGGGCGACGCAGTGCCGCAGATGCTCGTCGATGAGGCCGAGGGAGACCGCCTGCAACGCCTTCGTCGCCGCCGCGATCTGCGTCAGCACGTCGATGCAGTACTCGTCGTTCTCGACCATGCGCTGCAGTCCCCGGATCTGCCCTTCGACCCGGCGCAGCCGCTTCAGGTACGCGTCCTTGTCCTCGGTGTATCCCCGCATCGTTGCTCTCCTTCACCTCGCCGGCACCACGCTCTTCACGTTACCCCGTACCCGTATCTCTACGGACCGGCTGATCAGCGGCGAGCGATGTCGACGTATTCCTTTATACCCTAGGGGGGTAGGGCATTCAACTGACGTCACTCGAACGTGCACACGAGAAAGGGCCTGCCCACCCCGGCGTACCGGTGCGGACAGGCCCTCTCGCGGAAAAGCCGGTCAGTCCCTCATCACGGGGTGAGGGTCCAGCTGTTGAGGCGGCCGCTGTCGCCGTAGTAGACGTCGGTCACCCGCAGCTCCCAGGTTCCGTCGGCCGGCGAGCTCGACGCGTCGATCGTGTAGGTCTCCTTCACGTCGTCACGCGAGTCCCAACCGCTGTTCTTCAGACGGTGGGTCGTGCCGTCCGGGGCGACCAGGTCGATGCGCAGGTCACCGCGGTAGGTGTGCTCGATGTCCACCGAGACCGTGGTCGTGCCGGACGCGGCACGGTCGCAGCCGCTGACGGTCAGCGGGCTGGTCACGGTGCCGTAGTCGCGGATGTTCACGGCCGACGAGTTGGTCACCGGGTCGCAGTCGGTGGGCTCGGGGTCGGGGCCGGGCTCGTTGCCGCCCTCGCTACCGGTGTAGAGCAGCACGTTGGGCGAGCCGCTGCCCGGGTTGCCGACGACACCGCTCGTGCCGTTGTCCACGAGGTGGTCACGCACCTGCTGCGGCGAGGCCGACGGGTTGTCCGCCAGGTACAGCGCCGCCGCGCCCGCCACGTGCGGCGTGGCCATCGAGGTGCCGCTGATGGTGTTCTCGTCGGAGTCGCTGCCGATCCAGGCCGACGTGATGTTGCTGCCCGGCGCGAAGATGTCCACGCAGGTGCCGATGTTGGAGAAGCTCGACCGCGCGTCCGTGCTCGTGGTCGAGCCGACGGTGATGGCCTCCTGCGTCCGGGCCGGCGAGCTGTTGCACGCGTCGGCGCCGTAGTCGTTGCCCGCCGCCAGCGCGTACGTCACGCCCGCCGCGATCGAGCGGCGCACCGCGTCGTCCACGGCGGTGGACGCACCGCCACCGAGGCTCATGTTGGCCACGGCCGGGCCCGACGCGTTCTCGGTGACCCAGTCGATGCCGGCGATGACGCCGTCGTACGAGCCCGAGCCCGAGCAGTCGAGCACTCGGACACCGATCAGCTCGACGCCCTTGGCGACACCGTAGGAGCTGCCGCCGACCGTGCCCGCCACGTGGGTGCCGTGGCCGTTGCAGTCGTCGGCGTCGCTGTCGTTGTCGACGAAGTCGTAGCCGTGGCGAGCCCGACCGTCGAAGTCGTCGTGCGAGATCCGGATACCGGTGTCGATGATGTACGCCTCGACGTTCGACGCCGTGGTCGAGTAGCTGTACGTGTCGTCCAGTGGCAGGTTCCGCTGGTCGACGCGGTCGAGCCCCCAGGACGGCGGGTTCGTCTGGTCGTCCATCGTGTGGAAGACCCGGTTCTGCTCGACGTACGCGACGCGGGGGTCGGCCGCCGCACGTTTGGCCATGGTCTCGCTCATCGTCGCCGAAAAGCCGTTCAGCGCGTTGTCGTAGACGTGTTCCACGTCAGCGCTGTGCCGGTCGGCGACCTCGTCGACCGTCGTGCCGTCCTTCAGGACGACGATGTAGCTGTTGTCGATGGCACCCTCGGCGTCAACTCCCAGGATCGTGCCCTCCTGCGCCGCGGCGGCGGGGACGTTCGCCCCCAACGCGGTCAGGACGGCGACCCCGGCGCTGAGCCCGACACCGGCAAGCGTTCTGCCGTTGAACACTCTGTGACCTCGCACTGTTCCTCCTACACGTTCCGGTGAACGTTGGCGGAAAACGTAAGCGTGGAGACCGCTTCGCAGGTAGCTCTTGCCTCAGCCAGACAATCGAGGTAATCGGCTCAGTTCTGACGCCCCGGACACCGCGACAACCACCCTGTTGGTCCGACCCGAAAGTAGGAACGCTGTCCTACTTCGGACGCAGTCCATTCGTTCGGAACACCCCCTCCACTGTGACATGCCACACCTTCGGCAACCCAGTGGCACCGCTCAGCGTGGATATTCCTCCGCCGTCTAGGCTCACTGCCGTGGATCTCGGCGTGTTCGCGCGACAGCACCGGTCGGCCATCCGTCTTCTGGACGCGGGGTGGGTGCAGTTCGACGCTCTCGTCCGTGACACGGGACTGCCGCGCCGCTCGGTGGAGGACCTCCTCGCCGAACTCGCCGACGACGTGGAACGCGACGGCACCGCGCTCCGCCTGCGGCCGGGGACGGCGCAGGCGTGGCTCGATCACGTCGGTCGGCGGGCGAACCCGCCCCACGACCTCGCGGCCCGCATCGAGCGGCACCTCGCCGACGTTCCTCCACCGCTGCCCGCGCTGGACCACGTCCAGGCGACCCTCGACACCGTGGTGCGCCGCGCCCTCTGGCTCGACGAGCACTACGACCTCGGGCGCCTCAAACTCGTGTTCGTCGGCGACCACGACCTCACCTCGCTCGCGGTCCGGGAGTTGCGGGCCGACACCGACCTCGCCGTGGTGGACGTCGACGACCGCGTGCTCGAACACATCGACCGGCGCAGCGGCGGCACGATCCGCACCGTCCACGCGGACCTCCGGTTCGGACTGCCCCGCGCCGTGTCGGGCACGGCCGACCTCGTGTTCAGCGACCCGCCGTACACGCCGGAGGGCATGGCGCTCTTCGCCTCCCGGGCGGTCGAATGCCTGCGCGAACCGACCCACGGGCGGGTGCTGCTCGCCTACGGCTACAGCCGCCGCCATCCGACGCTCGGCCACCAGACCCAGAAGGCGCTGATCAACCTCGGCCTGACCTTCGAGGCGATCGTGCCGGGCTTCCACCGCTACCACGGTGCGCAGGCGGTGGGCAGCACCGCGGATCTCTACGTCTGCCATCCCACGCCCCGGGCTCGGAAGAAGACCAAGGGCGGCCAGGCGATCTACACCCACGGCCCCCGGTCCGTGGAAGCCGTGGGCACGGCCCCGAGCGAGGTGCGCTCGAAACTCGACGACCTCGCGAGCGCGGGCGGGAAGAAGGTCGTGTCGGCCGGTCCCGACTGGACGAAGCCGACCACGGCGGAGGAGGGGACGGCGGTGGCCGTCGACCTCACCGGCGATCCCGGTCCGTGGTTGGTGCGCGTACTACTGGGCGTGAACGCCGAGCGCGTGGCGGTGCTCGTTCCCAACGCCCACCCCGACCTCACCGACGCGCCCTCGCAGTCGGCACTGATCGAGCTCGTCGCGCCGAAGTACCGACTGCGACTGCTGCGCAGCACACCCGACAGCAAGCACGCCGTGGTGGTCGCGGACCGGACCGAAACCACCACGGCGGCGCACCGGGTGTGGACGCGTGCGCACGCGCGCCTCGGCAACGTCTGGCCGCAGGCCCCGGCCGATCTGGCGGACCTGCGGTTGATCGACCTCCCCCGCCACCGGATCGTCGACGTGCTCCGCCGGCTCACGGCGGAACACCCGACGGACCTTGAGGCGGAGAAGGCTCCGCGCGACTAGCTCGATCAGAACCTGCGGCTGGCCGGGACCGCGAGCAGGATCAGCGTCACGATCGCGAGCACGGCCGACAACCATCCGTTGTGCGCCTCCGACAGCACGAGCGCGACGATGTTGATCACGAGCCCGACACCGCACGCGGCGAAGAGCACCGGCGTCTTGCACTTCAGCGCCATCACGCCGCCCCAGATGTAGACACCGCCCACCAGGAGCGAGGCCAACCCCAGCAGCATGATGAGGGTGCCGAAGTCGGTGCCCGTGCCGAACGCGTCCTCGAGGTCGCCGACCACCGAACCGCCGAGGATCCACAGCAGACCACCGAGGAACTCGAACGCCGCCGTGACGAAACCGAGGACGGCCGCCGCGGTGAGCGTCCCCGGCCGCTCCGGACGCACCATGTGGATGTCGCCGGGCATCGGGCTGGCGGGCAGCGGACTCCCCGGCATCGGACCCGGCATGGGGCCTCCCTGCATGGGGCCTCCCTGCATGGGGCCTCCCTGCATGGGATCTGCCGGGGGAGGCATCGGCGGCATGCCTGGCTGGTTCTGCGAACCCTGCGGGTAGCCGGCACCGTGAGGGTCTACCGACATTGTTCTCCTCTCCGTCCACCAGCACGCCGTGCGCTGGGGACGCCGCAGCATAACCCGCCGATCCGACCGTCGATCCCACATCGGAAAATCAGCCGAAAACGGGCGGCCGACGCCCCTGTGCGGGAGTCGGCCGCCCGTGTGGACAGCGCACCGAGTCAGCGCACCGCCGTGGTCGCGACGCCGTCCGATTCGGCTGCCTTCGCCACCGCGGCGGCGACCTCCGGAGCCACCCGCTCGTCGAGCGGGCTCGGCACGATCCGGTCGACCGCCAGCGAGTCCGCCGCGACCGACACGATCGCGTCGGCGGCCGCGAGCTTCATGTTCTCCGTGATCGCCGTCGCGCCCGCGTCCAGCGCACCCTTGAACACGCCGGGGAAGGCCAGCACGTTGTTGATCTGGTTGGGGAAATCGCTGCGACCCGTGGCGACCACCGCCGCGTACCGGGCCGCGACCTCCGGGTGCACTTCCGGATCCGGGTTCGACAGCGCGAACACGATGGGATCGGGCGTCATCGTCGCGAGCAGTTCGCCGTCCACGCTGGAGCTGGACAGCCCGATGAAGGCGTCCGCACCCTTCATCGCCTCCGCGATGCCGCCACGCAGGCCCTCGGCGTTCGTGATCTCGGCGAGCTCGGCCTTGATCGGGTTGAGGTGGTCGCGGCCGCTGTGCAGGATGCCCTTCGAGTCCAGGACGGTGACGTCCCCCACGCCCGCGGCACGCAGGATCTTGGCGCAGGCGACGCCCGCCGCACCGGCACCGGAGATGACCACCCGCTGGTTCGCCACGTCGCGGTCGAGCACGCGGTTGGCGCCTCGCAGAGCGGCCAGCACGACGATCGCCGTGCCGTGCTGGTCGTCGTGCATGACCGGGCAGTCGAGCGCCTCGATGAGCCTGGCCTCCAGCTCGAAGCAGCGCGGCGCCGAGACGTCTTCGAGGTTGACCGCCCCGAACGACGGCCGCAGCCGCACGAGCGTCTCGACGATCTCGTCGACGTCGGTGGTCTCGAGCACCAGAGGGATGGAGTCGAGGCCGGCGAACGTCTTGAAGAGCACCGACTTGCCTTCCATCACCGGCAGCGACGCCCTCGCTCCGATGTCCCCGAGGCCGAGTACCGCCGTGCCGTCGCTCACCACGGCGACGAGGCGGTCCGCCCACGTGTAGCGGGCGGCCAACGCGGGGTCGTCGGCGATGGCGCGGCTGACCTTCGCCACACCGGGGGTGTAGGCGATGGAGAGGTCACGCGCCTCGCCGATGGGGCGGGTGGCGGCCACCGAGAGCTTTCCGCGCTCGTGACCGTGGAAGATGTCTTCGTCGCTCACCTGAGCCTGGGACACAACAATCTCCATGACTGGAAGACGGGGACGCAGTGGACACTGGACATCCCCGGTGATGTGGGTTCCTCCACACGGCGAGACGGCGCGGTAGCGCACTCGCCGCCGAGGCGTCCGTCGAAGCCCGTGGTGAGGTGGGTCGGATGACACCGTGGCCGCGGACGCAGCGGTTCGCCCAGTGTGCCAGTACCGATGCGCACCGAGTCGCCGGGTGCGGTTGAGATCACAGAAGAGACCACTCTTTCAGCTGGTCAGAGCAGCAATAGCAAGACGTCCGTTCGGCTTGTATAGCCCGCCCCTGTCGATCACCCGGCGCGCTCTAAGCTGGCGCGCATGGACGTGCGCGAACTGTCCGTGAGGGACTCCTACGAGTTCGTACCTCGGATCTTCCCGGACCAGCGGGGCTTCTTCTCCGCTCCTTACCAGGAGTCGGCGTTCGTCGAAGCCGTCGGTCACCGGCTGTCCGTCGCGCAGACCAACAACACCGTGTCGCGCCGCGGCACGGTCCGCGGGATCCACTTCAAGGACACCCCGCCCGGCCAGGGCAAGTACGTCTACTGCGCCCGCGGAGCACTGCTCGACATCGTGGTCGACATCCGCGTCGGCTCCCCCACCTTCGGGCAGTGGGACGCCGTGCGCCTCGACGACACGAGTCTGCGGTGCGTCTACCTCGCCGAGGGGCTCGGTCACGCGGTCATGGCCCTCGAGGACGACACCGTCATGACCTACCTGTGCTCCACGGGATACGAACCGGCGACCGAGCACGGCATCAACCCACTCGACCCGGAGCTCGGCCTGCCCTGGCCGTCGGACGTCGAGCCGGTGCTGTCGGACAAGGACGCCGCCGCTCCGACGCTCGCGCAGTCCCTCGACACCGGCCTGCTCCCCCGCTACGACGACTGCGTCGCCCACTACGAGCGGTTGCGCAAGGCGGAGAACTGACCGCCCTTTCGGACCGTCACTCACCGCATCACTCACACCACGTTTCGTGACGTCGGTCCGCCGGGCGCGATTTTCACCCGAACGAGCAAGTTCTGCGAGGTCGAGGGACGAGTCGACCAGTCCCTGACCCGCAGTAGGACGGCTATATTGCAGGCGTGCCCGAGCACCACCTGTTCCTCCTCCACCATGCCCTGACCGAGTGGTCCGCGGTCGGGCGTTTCACGGGCAGAGGCGATCCGCCCCTGACCGCCGTCGGGGAGCGGCAGGCCCACGCGGCCGGGCGCACCTACGCCCTGATGTCGGACGACGTCCCGGCGCTCGTGCTCAGCAGCCCTCGCCGGGCCACTCTCCGGACCGCCGAACTCGCCGGGCTCACGGTGTCCGACACCACCGACGAACTGATGGAGTGGGACTACGGGGCGTACGAGGGCAGGACCCCCGACGAGGTCCAGGGCCACACGGAAGGCTGGGCGGTGTGGTCGCACCCGGTGCCGGGCGGAGAGACCGTCGACCACGTCGAGCACCGGGCCGACACCCTGCTCGACCGAGTGCGACGCGAGCTCGACCGGCATCCCGTCGCGCTGGTCGTACCGGGCGACTTCGGCCGTGTGCTGATCGCCCGGTGGCTCGAACTGCCCACCACGGCGGGCAGGCGGTTCGGCCTCGACGCGGCCAGCCTCACGGTGCTCGGCCGCGCGAACGACGAACCGCGACTGCTGCACCTCAACCTGCCCCCGTCGTGACCATCCCCGCACACCGCACACCGAGAAGGAATCCCGTGGAAAGCCGTATCCGCCGCGTCCGCGAATCGGACGTCGACACCGTCGTGGCGCTCGTCCACGACCTCGCCGAGTACGAGAAGGCCCCGCACGAGTGCCACCTCACCTCCGACCAGCTGCACCGCGCGCTGTTCGGTGAGGACCCCGCCCTGTACGGGCACGTCGCGGAGGTCGACGGCGAGGTCGTCGGCTTCACCCTGTGGTTCCTCAACTTCTCCACCTGGCGCGGCGTGCACGGCATCTACCTGGAGGACCTCTACGTCCGCCCGGAGATGCGCGGCCGGGGCCTCGGCAAGGAGCTGCTGGCGACGCTCGCCAAGGAGTGCGTCGACCGCGGCTACGCCCGGCTGGAGTGGTGGGTGCTGAACTGGAACCCGGCGACCGAGTTCTACAAGTCCCTCGGCGCACAGCCCATGGACGAGTGGACCGTCTACCGGCTCACCGATCAACCCCTGACGGCACTCGCGTCGGAGGCCCCCGGCGTCGCGGACTGAGCCGCTCCGGGCGTGTCGGGCCGCACGTGCACGGCCCGCCCGTCCTGGTACACGGCCAGCACGCGTTCTCCCAGGTCGGCTGACCCCGCTGAGCAGCATTCACACGGCGGGGTTCGCGGTGTCCCTCGGAGTTCCCACGGAGGCGGTGGCCGAGCAGCTCACCACTATCGACCAGATCGACAGCTTCGCCGCCGGCATCGGCTGGTGCAACGGCGTCGGTCCGATCCGAGCGGCGTCACCGGAAGGCGTGTTCGCGACGCTGGAGCGCATCCGCGCGCTGCCCGGCGTCAAGGCCGTGGAGTCCTGGGCGCACCTGCACGCCGTGAAGGAGGAACACGACCGACCCACGTTGAACGCCCCCTGACACCGTGTCCGCGCCTCCCGCACGCGTGTCCGCACTTACCGCCCGCGTGTCCGCGCCTTCCGCACGCGTGTCCGCAGTTCGCGCACGCCACGCGCGGGTGCGGGCGGTCACTCGCCGTGCTGCTCGCGTTCGGCGGCCCGCCCCGCCGCGCCGCCTCGGCGTGCGGCGTCCTCCTCGCTCTCGTCCGGCCGCTGCCCCAGCACCCAGGCACGCGACGGCTCCTGGAACAGCATGACCACGACGACGGCACCGATGATCATCACCGGAACGCCGAAGCCCGGCTGGTTCGACGGCCCTGTGGCGTACCACCCCATGCCGATGACGACGAGGTTGACGACCAGCGACGGCGAACGCGCCCACGTCTTGCCGAGCAGGAGCGCCGCCGCACACACCAGGACACCGGCCGCCAGGACGACGTAGTACGCGATCTCGGCCGCGACGTTGCCGCCCGTCATCGCGGGCTCGTCGCCCGCGTTCAGAGCCAGCAGCACGCCGAAGGCGAGGAGCGCGAGCCCGGGTAGGGCGGTCAGCGCTCCGGCGATGCGGACCTGACGCGGTGCTGGAGAGACGAGGTCGCTGATCGGCACGGGATGCTGCCTTTCTGAGCGCGCAGACAGAGGCGACACGGTGTAGGTGACCCTGCGTGAACGCCTCCGATGGTATGCCACCCGGTCGGCCGTTTTACTCGGCGGCGCGGCGGGCAATGATTCAGGTGTCGTCGATGAGCGGGCGGTCGTGCCCGGGGTGCACTCGTCACGGCGCTGTCGGTGTCAACGAAGGACTCGGCGGGAGGCAACTGGCGGAAGTGAACGAGTAAGCAGGTCCGGCGGTAGCCGAGGGCAGGCATGCCAACGCAGTGACGAGTTTCGCACTGGTAGTTCCGTCGCGAAGTCACCGCAAACCGCGTCGACTCACCTACGCTGCGCCTGGTGCGCGCTGTACTCGTCGTCAACCCTCAGGCCACCGCCACCACACCTGCTGGTCGCGACGTGCTCGCGCACGCGCTGGCCAGTCAGGTGAAGCTCGACGTGGTCGAGACCGACTACCGCGGGCACGCCATGACGGTCGCGCGCGCCGCCGCGGCGGACGACATCGACCTGGTGGTCGCCCACGGCGGTGACGGCACTGTCAACGAGGTCGTGAACGGCCTCCTCGCGGTGTCGGGCGGCAGGCCCGGCTCCTTCGACGCCGTGCCGATGCTGGGCGTGGTGCCGGGTGGGTCCGCGAACGTGTTCGCGCGTGCCCTCGGTCTTCCGCGTGACCCCGTCGAGGCGACACACCATCTGCTGAATGCTCTGCGGGAGCGGCGGAGCAGGCAGGTGGGGCTCGGCCGTGCCGACGGACGGTGGTTCACGTTCAACGCCGGAGTGGGTTGGGACGCCGACGTGGTCGCGGCGGTGGATCAACGGCGCGGCAAGCGGACGAGCCCGTCGCTGTATCTGCGGACCGCGGTGCGGTGTTATCTGCGGCCGCCGCAGGGCCATCCAGAGCTGACGGTGCAGGTCCCGGGCAAGGAACCGGCAACGGTGCGCACGGCGTTCGTGTCCAACACGGACCCGTGGAGTTATCTCGGCCCTCGGCCCGTGCACCTGAACAACGGCTGCTCGTTCGACACCGGACTCGGTTTGTTCGCTCTCACCGGGCTCGGGCTGCCGACCGTGTTGCGACACGTCCGGCAAGCGCTGCGCAAGCGCGGGGAGCACCGCGGGCGACGTCTGATTCGTCACGACGACCTGTCGTTGGTCGGCATCACTGCGCGATCACCGGTAAACTTGCAGGTCGACGGAGATCTGGTGGGTCAACGCACTCACGTGGAGTTCGTCAGTGTGCCTCGGGCGCTCACGGTTGCGGTGTGAGTCACCGTGATCGGCGAGCTACAGCGACGTGATCGCTCGCGGCAAAGTCCTTGTTGCCACTCGGCGACGGGAACGGTCCGTTCACCGCACCGGTTTTCCGTCACAGCGGCGACGAATGGACAAAGCCGCAGGTCAGACACGTAGCTGAGCCGGGTGAGCTGACTCACCGATCGCTGCAAAACACTTGTCGAACCCGAGGGTTCGTGAAACCATTCACAAGCACCCCAAAAACGACCGCCATGACGACTGTGGCGCGGCACACCCGCGCCCGAATAAGGAGCTCGTAGAAATGGACTGGCGCCACCGCGCGGCCTGCCGAGACGAAGACCCGGAACTGTTCTTCCCCGTGGGCACCAGCGGTCCCGCTCTGTCTCAGATCACTGCGGCGAAGGCTGTGTGCCACCGCTGCACCGTGGCCTCCGACTGCCTGGCCTGGGCTCTGGCCAGCGGTCAGGACGCCGGCGTCTGGGGCGGTATGAGCGAGGACGAGCGGCGTGCGCTGAAGCGTCGTCGCGCGCAGATCGGCACGCGTAGCAGCTTCTGAGCGAAACCGCGTTTTCCTTTTGCCGAACGACCGCGGCAAAAGATTCGAGGGCCGGCATCCGTTTCGGGTGCCGGCCCTCGAACGCGCTTACCTAAAATCGCAACGGTTTCCCGATCTCGGACATCTGCGACAGAAGCCCGGGATCGGTCCGATTGCGGCTTCGGCGACCTCACGTACGCCGGCTGAGCGGAATGCGGATCGCCGCTTCGGTTCCCGTCGTTTTCACCCCGTCCTCGCCCATCGGCGCCCCGCCCGCCGTGGTGTCGTCCTCGCGGATTCCCCGTAGCGACAACGAACCGCGCAGCTCGGATTCGACGAGCGTGCGCGCGATCTGCAACCCGAGGCCGTTGGCGCGCTCCAGCGAGAAGCCCGCGGGCAGCCCCTTGCCGTCGTCGCGGACCAGGACGTCCAGCCAGCGCGCGGAGCGCTCGACCACGATCTCGACGCGTCCGTTGCGGCCGGCGGAGAACGCGTGGCCCACGGCGTTCTGCACGAGTTCGGCCACCACCATCACGAGCGGTGTGGCGAGCTCGGCGGCCACGATCCCGAACGAACCGGTGCGGCTGACGCGCACGTGCGATTCGGCCGTGGCGACCTCGCCCACCATCGGCAGCACCTTGTCGAAGAGCGTGTCGAGATCGACTTTCTCGTCCACCGACATCGACAACGCCTCGTGCACCATCGCGATGGACGACACGCGACGCACCGACTCGGTCAGTGCCTGCTGGGCTTCGTCCGAGTGCGTCCGCCGCGACTGCAGCCGCAGCAGCGCGGCGACCGTCTGAAGGTTGTTCTTGACCCGGTGGTGGATCTCGCGGATGGTCGCGTCCTTCGACATCAGCGCCCGATCGCGGCGCTTGACCTCGGTGACGTCCCGCACGAGCACGAGCGCGCCGGCCGCGCGGCCCGCCGGGCGCAGTGGCAGCGCGCGGAAGAGCACCACCGCACCGCGCCGCGACTCGACCTCGGTGCGGGTGCCGGGCTTGCCGTCGATCGCGTCGCGGATGCGGTGGGCCACGTCGGTGGCGTCGAACGGATCACGCACCAGAGATCGCGTCAGCGGGACGAGCCGGGCGCCGACGAGGTCCGACTCGTAGCCCATCCGGTGGTACGCCGACTGCCCGTTGGGACTCGCGAACACCACGGTGCCGCCCTGGTCGACGCGGACCAGGCCGTCCCCCACTCTCGGGCTGGTGTGCACGTCGGTCGCGGCTCCCGGGCTGGGGAACGTGCCGTCGGCGATCATCTGGCAGAGGTCCGCCGCACTGCCGAGGTACGCGATCTCCAGGGGACTCGGCACCCTCGGCGTCGCGAGGTTCGTCTCCCGCGACAAGACGGCGATCACGGAATCCCCGAGGCGCACCGGGATCGCTTCGCGACGCATCGGGAGGTCGCGGTACCAGTGCGGTTCCTCCTCCCGGCAGATCCGCCCCTCCCGCATGGCCCGGATCAACTGCGGGTGCTCCTCGTTCGTGAACCGCGCGCCGACGACGTCCTCCGGATGCGCGGTCGGTGCGGTCGTCGGGCGCACCTGGGACACGCAGACGAACGCGTCCGCACCTTCCTCGACCGGGACCCACATCAGGAAGTCCGCGAACGACAGGTCGGCGAGGAGTTGCCACTCGGCCACCACGAGTTGCAGATGGTCGACGGACTCGCCGGGGAGCCCTGTGTGGTCGGCGAGCAGCTCAGCAAGGGTGGACATGCCTCTCCCGAAGTACGTCGGCGGCGAAGGGGGTGACAAGGCCGGAGCACCCCTCATGACACACTAAACGCGACGTCTGCAGGCAAGGAGTGATCAATGTCGAAGCGAGCTCGCAAGCGGCGCGACCGCAAGAAGAACAGCGCCAACCACGGCAAGAAGCCGAACTCCTGACGAGTGCGCACTGCCCGGCGCGGGGCCACGTGAGCCGACTCACCGGCTCCGGCGCCGGGCGCACCTCCGCCTCAGCCCGCGATGGACGCCACGGTGGCTCCGGTGAGCGACACCAGGTCGTCGGGGGCGAGTTCGATTTCCAGGCCCCGCCGGCCCCCCGAGCAGAACACGGTGTCGAAACGCCGTACCGACTCGTCCACCACCACGGGCAGGCGGGTGCGTTGACCGAGCGGCGAGATGCCGCCGAGAACGTAACCGGTCGCGCGCGTGGCGGCATCGGCGTCGGCCATCTTCGCCTTCTTGCCGCCGACCGCCGAGGCGAGCGCCTTGAGATTCAGCTGGCCGGTGACGGGCACCACTCCCACTGTGAGCTTGCCGTCCACCTCCGCCACCAACGTTTTGAATACGCGCTCCTCGGCAATTCCGAGAGCGGCCGCCGCCTCCGAACCGTACGACGACTCCCCTGGGTCGTGCTCGTAGGTGTGGACGGCGTGCGGGACCTTGCGCTTGGTCAGCAACGCAGTCGCGGGTGTTCCCTTTCCAGCCACAGCGCTGGATCGTAGCGGAATAGAACAGCTCCGGCCGGACGTTGCACGGAACGTGCCGACAACGCTGACCACGCCATCGAACCGCCCCCGGGTCGTCACAGCGAACCTGGGCGAGATCCGGCCGGTTCGACACACCACGCGCCGCGACTCCGGCGCACATCGGGAAGGGAACGGTTTGCCGAGCACGCAGAGCCCTGTCGACATCCCCATGTCGACGACGGAGCCCCGCACGGACGCCGATCGCGAGCTGGTGGAACGCTTCGAACGCGACGCCATGCCGCTGGTCGACCAGCTCTACTCGGCGGCGATGCGGATGACGAGGAACCCGGCGGACGCCGAGGATCTCGTGCAGGAGACCTACCTCAAGGCGTACGCCGCCTTCTCCTCGTTCAAGAAGGGCACCAACCTCAAGGCGTGGATGTACCGCATCCTCACCAACACCTACATCAACGGTTACCGCAAGCGGCAACGCCAGCCGGTGCAGCAGCCCACCGACGAGATCACCGACTGGCAGCTCGCGCAGGCGGAGAGTCACACGTCGAAGGGCCTCCGTTCTGCCGAGGTCGAGGCGATGGACAAGCTGCCCGACACGGATGTGAAGGCCGCGTTGCAGCAGCTCCCGGAGGATTTCCGGCTCGCGGTGTACCTTGCCGACGTCGAGGGCTTCGCGTACAAAGAGATCGCCGAGATCATGAACACCCCCATCGGCACGGTGATGTCGCGCCTGCACCGTGGCCGGGGCCAGCTACGGAAGCTGCTCGCCGACGTCGCCAGAGAACGGGGTTTCATCCGCTCTGGGCAGCAGCGGGAGGTGGCGCGTCGATGACGGTCCGCGACGAATCGAACGGCGCCGAGCACGTCGACTGCGACGATGCTCTGGCGGAGATCTACCTGCTGCTCGACAAGGAGTGCACGCCCGAGCGTGACGCCGAGCTACGCAGGCACATCGAGGACTGCCCCCCTTGTCTCGAGGAGTACGGCATCGACGAGCAGATCAAGCAGCTTCTCGCCCGCAAGTGCGGCGGCGAGCACGCGCCTGCCGAGCTCAAGAGCCGGTTGAAGGCGTCGATCCGGAACACGGTCGCCCAACGCTCCGGTACGACGGTGTCCGAGACCCACGTCGTGATCGAACGCACGACGGAGCCGCCGACGGCGTGAGTCGGTCGCCGCGGCGACGGCTACGACACGAGGGGGCGCAGCACGCGGGTGAGCCACTCCGAGGCGGCCCGTGCCACGGCGTCGAGATCCGCTTTCAAACTGTGATCGCCGGGCACGGTCACGATCTCGTGGTGCGGTCCGGGCCGAGGACTGCCGAAGGGGTCGCGCTCGCCCTGGACGACGAGTGTGGGCACACCGACGGCGTCCAGCTCGTGCTGGCGGCTCTTCTCGGGCTTGCCCGGTGGGTGCTCGGGGAAGGCGAGACACAGGACGGCGTCGGCTCCGCCGGCTTCCGCCGTGCGGCAAGCCACCCTCGCACCGGACGATCGACCACCGAAGACGAGCGGGAGCTCCTCGAACGTCGTCGCGGCGAGCTCGGCGGCGACGGCCAACCAGGCGGCGTCGAGCTGCTTCGCCGGTGCGGGCGCGCGCCGGCCCGCCACCCGATACGGCTGCTCCACCAGCGCGACATGGACGTCGGCGGCACAAGCCGCCCGCGCCACGGCCACCAGGTCCGGCGCGTCGATGCCACCGCCCGCCCCATGCCCGAGCAGCAGACCCGCGACGCCCTGGTCCGCCGAGTGCAACGACACGCGGGCGAGGCCGTGCGGTGTCTCGATGCGGGTCGTCATGACGGGTTCGGCAGCTCGAACAGCGCGGCGTCGAGGTCGGTGGCCTCGGGCTCCACCCGCTCGATCAGCTCCGGGCCGTTGTTGCGGACGTTGTTGACCTTCGTCGAGATGGGCCGCAGCTCGAGCTCGTCGAGCCAGTCTCGGTCGGGCGGGGTGAGCAGGTCGGTGGCGTCGGTCCGCGACGGATCGAGCCAGTCGGCCCAACGGGCCTCGGGCAACACCAGCGGCATGCGGTGGTGGATGTCGGCGAGCTGCCCCACCGCGTCGGTGGTGATGATCGAGAACGTGATCAGCGGCAGCGCGTCCGGGTCCCCACTCGGGTCCCGCCACGTCTCCCACAACCCGGCGAACGCCAGCGACGACGAGTCGCGCGTGGTCATGTAGTACGGCTCCTTGGGAGCCTTGCGGCCACCGCCGTCGACCGCCTTCCACTCGAACCAGCCGTCGGCGGGCACGAGGCAACGCCGCCGCGACAGCGCCTTGCGGAACGCCGGCTTCTCCGTCGCCGTCTCCGCCCGAGTGTTGATCATCCGGTTGCCCACGGACGGGTCCTTGGCCCAGAACGGCACGAGTCCCCACCGCATCATCCGCAGGCTGCGCACGGCGGGCTCGTCCTCCAGCACCGTGCCGTCGGCGTCCCGGGGATGGCGTTCGACGACCGTGGGCACGTGTTTGGTCGGCGCGACGTTGTAGTCGGCGCGCCCGGCCTTGCCCTCGGTGCCGTCCACCGCGTCGAACTCCCGCATCAGAGTGGCGGGGTCCTTGGTGGCGGCGTAACGGCCACACATCGGTATCGGCCTCCCTTTCCCTCTGCTGCCGGGGCCCCGCTCGCCATCGTGGCACGGTTGCCCGGCCGTGGCGAACGCCGTGGGGGATCATGGTGGACAGCGGACGACGTGCAGAGGAAGTGGGTGGCAGCGGTTTGGCCGGGAGGGACTGGCGCAGGCTCGACGAGAGCGATGTCCGGGTGCGGCCCGGGAAGGGCTCACGCCCGCGCAGCAAGCGCCGCCCCGCACACACCGACGCCGTCGCGGCCATGGTGGTGGCCGTCGACCGTGGCCGCTGGCGCTGCGCGATCGACGGCGATCCCCACCGCGTGGTCACCGCGATGCGGGCCCGGGAGCTCGGGCGCACGCCCATCGTGGTCGGCGACCGGGTGCAGCTGGTGGGCGATGTCAGTGGTCGACCGGACACGCTCGCCCGGATCGTGCGGGTGGGCGAACGCGACAGCGTGCTGCGGCGCACCGCGGACGACACCGACCCCTACGAGCGCGTGGTCGTCGCGAACGCCGAGCAACTGCTCATCGTCACCTCGCTGGCCGATCCGGCCCCTCGGACCGGGTTCATCGACCGGTGCCTCGTGGCCTGCTACACGGGTGGGCTCGAACCGGTGCTGTGCCTGACGAAGGCCGACCTGGCCGCACCCGACGACCTCCTCGACTCCTACGCGGACCTGAAGGTCCCGTTCGTGGTGACCCGTCACGACGGCGACATGTCGGAACTCGTCGACCTGCTGCGCGACCGGGTCTCCGCGCTGGTCGGCCACTCCGGCGTCGGCAAGTCCACGCTCGTCAACCGCGTCGTGCCCGACGCCGACCTCGCCACCGGAGAGGTCAGCGCCATCGGCAAGGGCAGGCACACGTCGGTGAGCGCGATCGCCCTCCCGCTGCCCGGTGGGGGTTGGGTCGTCGACACTCCCGGGGTGCGCTCGTTCGGCCTGGCGCACGTCACGCCCGACGAGGTCGTCGCGGCGTTCCCCGAGTTCGCCGAGGCCGCCGAGGAATGCCCGCCCCACTGCGGACACCTGGGTGCACCCGACGACCCGGACTGCGTGCTGGACGACGTCGTCGCCTCGAACGGCGCGCGCGCGACCCGGTTGGCGTCGCTGCGCAGACTGCTCGCCTCCCGATCCGGAACGGAGTCCTGAGGTGGTCTGAACAGGGGTGTGTGAAATTCGTGAACTACAACATGGAACCCTGAGCCGGGGAGTCACGTCTGAGTGATGAACCACCAGGATTCATATCGATTGAGGGGATTTCCATGCGTACCTCTGTTCTCGCTGCCGGCGGCGTCGCGCTGGCCCTGGCGCTGACCGCTTGTGGTGGAGACGACTCGTCTGGCGGCGACGCCCTGACCGGCGGCAACGGAAACGGAGGCGCGTTCAGCGACCTGTCGTCCCTCGTCGCGTCGGCGCAGGAAGAGACCGCCAAGAGCAGCTCCTCCAAGTTCACGATGGAAATGAGCATGGGCGGTCAGACGATCACCGCCGAGGGCGAGGGGCGCTACTCGGGTGACGAGACCGCCATGTCCATGACCATGGACATGGCGGGCCAGTCCATGGACATGCTCTTCGTGGACAACGTCATGTACATGAAGATGCCCGAGGGCATGAACCCCGACCCCAGCAAACCCTGGATCAAGATGACGGCCGAGGACGCTGCCGCCCAGGGGCAGGACTTCAGCCAGATGAGCCAGCAGAGCGACCCGACGAAGACGTTGGAGCAGCTCCAGCAGGCCGGCGGGGAGATCAAGAACACCCAGGAGACCGAGGTCAACGGCGAGCAGGCCACGCAGTACACGATCGAGCTCGACCTGTCGAAGGCCGACGGCATGCTCGGTGGCGACGAGCAGGCCACGGCCTCCATCCCCGAGGGCACGATGATCCCGGTCGAGCTGTACCTGAACGGTGACAACCTGCCGCTCCGCGTCGAGATGAACATGGACGCGGTCGCGGAGGCCGTCGGCGCGCCGACCGGCGGCAAGATGGTCATGAACTACACCGACTGGGGCACCCCGGTCGACATCCAGGCGCCTCCGGCCGACCAGGTCGGCGAGATGCCGTCGTTCTGATCGACAGCTGAAGAACCGCCCCGAAGCCCTCACCGGCTCGGGGCGGTTCTTTTTTGTGCCGTTTCCGGTGTGCGATTCGTCGTCGAGCCGTAACACGAACCCGATCTTCGAGATCCGTTCTCTTGACACGATGGGAGAAATCAGACAGAGAGGACTCTCGTGCGCAAATTAGCTCTCGCCGCGGGCGGCATGGCCGTCGCCCTGGCCCTGACCGCCTGCGGTGGCGACGGGGACGACACCAACGGCCTGTCCGTCGGCGGAGGCGGAGGGACCTTCGGCGACCTGCAGCAGCTCGTCGCCTCCGTGGAAGACAAGGCCGAGCAGGTTCAGTCGGTCAAGTTCGATGCCGAGATGACGATGCTGGGCATGCAGTTCACGATGACCGGGCAGACCCGCATCGACCCCGACGACATCGCCATGAGCATGACCATGTCGATGGCCGGGGGCGAGCAGGAGATGCGGATCGTCGACGAGACCATCTACATGAAGGTTCCCGAGCTCGGCGAACCGGGTAAGTCGTGGGTGAAGCGCGACCTGAGCGAGGAGTTCGCCGAGCTCGAGAACGACGGCACGGCGGCAACGTTGTTGGAGAACAGCGACCCGCGCAAGACACTGGAGCAGTTCCAGGAGGCCGGCGGAACCATCACGAGCAGCGAAGCCACCACGCTCGACGGCCGGCCGGTGACGCGCTACACCCTGGAGATCGACGCGGTCGAGATGGCGAAGGCGTCCGGTGAGATCCCGGCCGAGATGATGCCCATGATGGAATCGCTCGGAACGATTCCGGCTTTGGTCTACCTCAACTCCGACGCTCTTCCCGTGCGCATGGAAGTCGAGATGGACATGAGCGCCATGCTGGAGGAAGCCGCCGAGGTGTCCGGTGAGGAGATCCCCGCCGAACTGAGGGACAACCCCGACATGCTCACGATGTCGATATCCCAGGACTACTACGACTGGGGAGAGCCGGTGACGATCGAGGCTCCCCCGGCCGACCAGGTCAGCAGCAAGCCCCTGGAAGACTTCTGACCGGCCTTCTCCAACGACGGACGAACCGCCCCGCGGCCTTCCCGGCCCGGGGCGGTTCTCGTTCGTCGTTCGGCGCTGTCAGCCCATGTGGGGATAGGTGATGTCGACCGGAGCGTCGAACGTCTCCTTGATGGAGCGGGGGCTCGTCCACCGCAGCAGGTTGAACATCGAGCCCGCCTTGTCGTTGGTGCCCGACGCCCGCGAGCCGCCGAAGGGCTGCTGGCTCACGATCGACCCGGTCGGCTTGTCGTTGACGTAGAAGTTGCCCGCGGCGTGCCGCAGCGCGCGGTGCGCCTGCTGAATCGCCTGCCGGTCGTCGGCGAACACCGCACCGGTCAGCGCGTACGGCGCCGTGGTGTCCACGAGGTCGAGCACGTTCTCGTACTCGCCGTCCTCGTACACCGTCACGGCGAGGATGGGACCGAAGTACTCGGTGGAGAACACCTCGTGCTTCGGGTCGTCCGACACGAGCACGGTCGGCTCGACGAAGTAGCCCACGCTGTCGTCACACCCGCCGCCCACGAGCAGCTCCAGGTGCGGGTCGCCGGGCACGCTCTCCAGCAGCGCACGGTGCTTCGCGAACGCCCTCGCGTCGATGACGGCACCGCCGAAGTGCGAGAAGTCCGTGATGTCGCCGTACGCCACGGTCCGCGTCAGGTCGGCCAGTCGTTCGCGCAGCCCACCGTTCCACAACGAGCGCGGCACGTACGCGCGGGAGGCCGCGGAGCACTTCTGGCCCTGGTACTCGAACGCACCGCGGACGAGGGCCGCCGTCAGCTTGTCGACGTTCGCCGACGGGTGCGCGACCACGAAGTCCTTGCCGCCGGTCTCCCCGACGATGCGCGGATAGCAGCCGTAGGTGTCGAGGTTGTCGGCGATCGTGCGCCACAGCAGCTTGAACGTCGCCGTGGAGCCGGTGAAGTGCAGCCCCGCGAAACCGGGATCGGTCAACGCGACCTCGCTGACAGCGGCGCCGTCGCCGGTCACCATGTTGATCACGCCCGGAGGCAGGCCCGCCTCCTCGAAGATCTGCATCGTGTAGTGGGCGGCCAGCTGCTGTGTCGGCGTGGGCTTCCACACCACCGTGTTGCCCATGAGCGCGGGCGAGCTCGGCAGGTTGCCCGCGATGGCCGTGAAGTTGAACGGGGTGATGGCCGTGACGAAGCCGTCCAGCGGCCGGTACTCCATGCGGTTCCACGCGCCCGGCACCGAGTTCGGCTGCTCCGCCAGGATCCGCCGCGCGTACGAGACGTTGAACCTCAGGAAGTCGATCAGCTCGCACGCCGCGTCGATCTCCGCCTGCTGCACCGACTTCGACTGGCCGAGCATCGTGGCGGCGTTGATCGTGTCGCGGTAGGGACCGGCGATCAGGTCGGCCGCGCGCAGGAACACCGCCGCGCGCTCGTCGAAGGGCAGCTCGCTCCACTCGCGGGCCGCTGCCTTGGCCGCGGCCACCGCGTCGGCCACGTCGTCGTTCGTCGCCTGCGCGCTCACACCCAGGACGTGTCCGTGGTCGTGGGGTTGCACGACATCGAAGGCGTCCCCGCCCGCCATGCGGCGGCGCCCTCCGATCGTCTGGGTCAGCTCGTGCTTGTCGCTCTCCAGCTCGGCGAGTTTCGCCTGGAGCGACTCCCGCTCCGCGGTGCCTGGGGCGTACGTGTGGACCGGTTCGTTGGCCGGTACCGGAACGGATGTCACAGCGTCCATGGTGTGTCTCGCTTTCCGTATCGATCCGCCTTGTGAGCGGTGCGCAGTGACATGGTTACATGAGTTCGAGCAGGAACGGCAGTTCTTGCAGCGCATACCAGGCGAGCTCGTGGTCCTCCACGTCCCCGAGGGCCAACTCGGCGTCCTCGTCCCCGAGGTCCGCGTCGTCGATCACCTCCGCGGCGGCCAGCACGGCCTGTTCGGCCTCCGGCGCGTCCACGTGCACGGCGGCGATCGCCGTCATCGCCACCGGACCCGACACCTTCACCACGGAATCGTCGAGGTCGGGACGCAGCGTCACGTCGTCGACGTCGGCCGACACCACCACCCGCCGCGGCGGTTCCTTGTCGCCCACCTCCACCGGGTCGCTGTCGGACGCGAGCAACCGCAGCGACGCCCGCGCGGCGTCGGTGAGTGCCGCGTACTCCAGTTCCTCGGTCGTGCCACTCGTGTAGGCCTCGCGCAGCGCCGGGGTCAGCGCGAACGCCGTCCCTCCCACGGGCGCCAGTTCCTCGGCATCCAGCAACTGCCGCAGCATGCCGATGGTCGCAGGCACGTAGATCCTCACCCGTTCGTCCCTTTCAGTTCCTCGATCGCTTCGGTCACCGCACCCGCGAGCACCGTGATGTCGGACAACGCCTTGCGGTCCCCGTTGAGTCCGAAGTAGACGTTTCCCTCGTACGACGTGATCCCCACCGCCAACGCCTGTTCCCTCGCCAACGGCAACACGGGGTAGATGCGCTCCAGCGGCGCCCGCCCCGCGTACAGGCGGTGTTGCGGCCCGGGCGTGTTGGCGACCACCACGTTGAACAGCCGTCCCGACAGCGAGTTCGCCGCCCGCGCCGCCAGCGAATACATCGTGGCGGGTGCGAACCCGCTCACCCGCACCATCGCCCGGGCCGCGACCGAGCGCCTGGCACGGACCTGTTCCGCCATGGCGTGCGCGATGTGTTGCAGTCGCAACACGGGATGCGGCTCCCCCACCGGAAGGTCGACCAAACACGGGTCGACCCGGTTGTCGAGCAGGCCGACCGAGGAGAACCCGACGTCGTCGGGTGCCCGCACTGCGAGGGGCGCGAGGGCCCGCACGGTCGCCGTCTGCTCCAGGGAGCTTCCCCGGGACAGCAGCCACTGCCGCAGGGCACCGGTGACGACCGCGAAGACCACGTCGTTGATCGTGCCGCCATGCCGCCGGCGGATGTCACGCAGGTCGTCGAGGGCCGCCGACGCACCCGCGAACACCCGGCCACCACTGACCCGCGCGTTCAGCGGGCTCCGCGGCGCCGGACGCACGAGGGAACGCACCGTCGTGGCGACATCGCCCGCCGTGTCGAGCGCCCGCTCGGCCGTGGTGGTCAGGTCGCGCGCGGCGCTGCGCACGTTGTCGACGATCTCTCCCGGCCTGCGGAGGCTGTCGGTGATCGCGTCGAGCAACAGCCGAGCGCGTCCCGGGCGGGACGACGGCGTCCACTCCGTCCACGGTGCTGCGCCCTCGGTCTCGTCGTCCGAGTCCGATCCGGTCGGTTCGGCGTCCAGGATCAGTTGCCCCAGGTCGAGGGTGGCGGTGCCGTCCACCAGCGCCTGGTGGTTCTTGGTCACCAACGCGACCCTGCCGTCCTCCAACCCCTCGACCACGTACAGCTCCCACAGCGGGCGGTCTCGGTCGAGGGGACGCGCCAGCAACCTGGCCACCAGCTCGAACAACTGCTCGTCGGTGCCGGGCGCGGGAAGCGCCGAGCGCCGCACGTGGTAACTGACGTCGAAGTCACCGTCCTCCACCCACACCGGCCGCGCGAGGTGCCCCGGGACCGACTCCACGTACTGCCGGTAACGAGGCAGGTAGGACAGGCGACGCGACACCAGAGCGAGCAGACGCGCGTAGTCGAAACCCGACCGCGGCCGACGCAGAACCGCGACACTCCCGACGTGCATGGGCACGAACGGTTCCTCCAGGTAGAGGAAGGAGGCATCCAGCGCGGACAGACGGTCGGCCATGACGCGATCCTGACAGAATCCGGGCTCGAATGCCTCCGTCCGCGCCCCCGCGCCGTGATGGGAGACTGACCCGGTGGGTGACAAGCAGGCGAGGTCGCCGAAGGACCGCTTCCTGACCGTGTACGGCCGCAAGCCCGTGCTGGAGGTCCTGGCCGACGAGACTCTCGACGTCGACAAGGTGATCCTGGCCGACACCGCTCGTGGCCCGGCCGCCGCCGAGATCCGCCGCGCGGCGAAGAACCGTGGCGTCGCCGTGCAGAGCGCGAGTGCGCACCGGGTGAAGGTGCTCGCGGGCAACGGGAAGCAGGACCAGGGCGTACTGGCCGACGTCGTGGCGCCGCGCATGCTGCCCCTGACGGCCGCACTCGACCGCAGTGCGCCGCCGTCGCCGCTGCTCGTCCTGGACGGCATCACCACACCCGCGAACGTGGGCATGATCCTCCGCACGGCCACCGCCGCCGGCTTGCCCGGGATCGTGGTCCCGCGGCGCGGCGTGGCGGCACTCGATCCACTGGTCGTGAAAGCGTCGGCGGGCGTGGCGTTTCGCGCGCCCGTGCTGCGGTGCGGCTCGGCCGAGGAAGCCGTGGAGCGACTCACCGAGTCCGGCTACACCGTGTACGCGTTGGGCTCGCGGGCCGGCGCCGAGGCCACACCGTTGTTCGACGTGGACGTCCCGTCGCGCGTGGCGTTCGTCCTGGGCGGGGAGACGGACGGGGTGAGCGAGGCGGTGTCGAACCTCGCGGCGGGCTGGGTGTCGATCCCGATGCCGGGTGACGTGGAGTCGCTCAACGTGTCGGCCGCCGCGGCGGTCGTGTCCTTCGAACTGGTCCGCCGCGGCCGGTGACCGTCACGCGCGTTGCGTCACCACGAGGTGTCCGCGCAGCGACTCCAGCGTCGCCACCACGGTGCCGGGGTCGGCGGGTTGCACGCAGAACTCCTCGTCGTCGCCGACCCGCACCCGATAGTTGATGTAGCGGCCCCAGTCGGTGTCGACGAAGTGCAGGGGTGTGCGCAGCGTCCGGTAGGTGCCCGCGGGATCGCGGTCGGCCACGTACAGTTCGCCTCCGCTGCTGGTCGGCCGCTCCATCACCTTCTTGATTTCGGCGATGACGCGGGCGACGGAGCGGTCGTGGTGTGTCCGCTCGAAGCCGTCCCGCAGATCGTCGGTGCGCACCACCCAGCGGGTTCCGCCGCCGGGTCCGACTTCGGGGAGGGCGCGGACGAACGAGGCGGACAGTTCGGTGTGGTCGATGGCGGTGAGGGTGACGTGGTCGCCTCGCCGCACGGCGAGCACGCCGAGCATGCCCCGCGACGCGGCGAGCGCGCTCCAGGTGGTGTCGTCCTGCGAGATCCACCCGAAGTACTCCAGTGACGCGCTGGTGAGCACCGGCAGCAGGTCGATGAAGTCGGGGTCGAGGCGGCCGCGACCGTCGAGCAGGCCCGCGGCCGCGAGTTCCTGGTGCAACGCCGACTGTGCCGAGTCGCGTTCTTCGCGCGGGTACCACATCGGCTCGGGCTGCAACGAGATGTGCAGTGCGCCGAGGCCCTCGCGTTCGGCGGCGGCGGCGAGGGCCCCGACGGACAGTTCCACGGTGTGGCTCACTGGCCGATCACCGGTGGGGCCGTCTTGCCGAGGTCGCCGATGAAGGCTTCGTCGGGGTCGTTCTCCTGCAGGTAGGAGGCGCGCTGGTGTTCCTTGTCCTCGTCGCCCTGCCCGCGGCCTCCGGCGGCGCCCATCGGCCCCATGCCCGCGCCACCGCGTGCGCCCGCCGCGCCACCGGC
>NZ_CM001466.1:1945915-1950023 GCF_000231055.2 Saccharomonospora azurea NA-128
CGCACTCGGCTGCTGCGCCTGTGCGGGCGCCTGCTCCTGCTGCTCCGCCTGCTGCACCTGCAGGTTGAACATCAGGCCGACGGCTTCTTCCTTCAACGAGTCGAGCATCGCGTTGAACATGTCGAAGCCCTCGCGCTGGTACTCGACCAGCGGGTTGCGCTGCGCCATCGCCCGCAGCCCGATGCCCTCCTTGAGGTAGTCCATCTCGTAGAGGTGCTCGCGCCACTTGCGGTCGAGAACGGACAGCACGACCCGGCGCTCCAGCTCGCGCATCGCGCCTTCGGCGACCTTCTCGTCGAGGTCGGCCTCGCGCTGGTCGTACGCCCGGAGGGCGTCGGCCACGAGGATCTCGCGCAGCCGATCCGCGTCGACGTCCTCGTTCTCCTCGATGATCTCTTCCCAGGTCACCCCGACCGGGTACAGCGTCTTGAGCGCCGTCCACAGCTTCGCGTGGTCCCAGTCCTCGGCGTAACCGTCGGCGGTGGCGCCGTCGACGTAGGCCGAGACGACGTCGGTGATCATGTTCTCGACCTGCTCGCGCAGGTTCTCGCCCTCCAGCACCCGGCGGCGCTCGGCGTAGATCACCTTGCGCTGCTGGTTCATCACCTCGTCGTACTTGAGGACGTTCTTGCGGATCTCCATGTTCTGCTGCTCGACCTGCGTCTGAGCGCTCTTGATCGCCCTGGAGACCATCTTGTGCTCGATCGGCACGTCGTCGGGCAGGCGCATGGTGGTCATGACGCGCTCGACCATGGCGGCGTTGAAGCGCCGCATCAGCTCGTCGCCCAGCGACAGGTAGAAGCGCGACTCACCCGGGTCACCCTGACGACCGGCGCGACCCCGTAGCTGGTTGTCGATGCGCCGCGACTCGTGCCGCTCGGTGCCGAGCACGTAGAGGCCGCCGGCCTCCAGGACCGCCTCGGCCTCCTCCTTGCACTCGGCGGTGACCTCCTCCAGCACCTTCGGCCAGGCGGCCTCGTACTCCTCGGAGTTCTCCACCGGGTCGAGACCGCGGTCGCGCAGCACCTGGTCGGCGATGATGTCGGGGTTGCCACCGAGCACGATGTCGGTGCCTCGACCGGCCATGTTCGTCGCGACCGTGACCGCGCCTCGGCGGCCCGCCTGAGCGACGATGAGCGCCTCGCGGTGGTGCTGCTTCGCGTTCAGGACCTCGTGCGGCACACCGCGCTTGAGCAGCAGCTTCGACAGGTACTCGGACTTCTCGACGCTCGTCGTGCCGACGAGGACCGGCTGACCCTTCTCGTGCCGCTCGGCGATGTCGTCGGCGACCGCCTCGAACTTCGCTTCCTCGGTCTTGTAGATGAGGTCGGCCTGGTCGACTCGCACCATCGGGCGGTTGGTCGGGATCGGGACGACACCCAGCTTGTAGGTCTGGTGGAACTCCGCCGCCTCGGTCTCGGCGGTACCCGTCATGCCGGCGAGCTTCTCGTAGAGGCGGAAGTAGTTCTGCAGCGTGATCGTGGCGAGCGTCTGGTTCTCGGCCTTGATCTCGACGCGTTCCTTCGCCTCGATCGCCTGGTGCATGCCCTCGTTGAACCGGCGCCCGGCGAGGATGCGGCCCGTGAACTCGTCGACGATGAGCACCTCGCCGTTGCGGACGATGTACTCCTTGTCCTTGCGGTAGAGCTCCTTGGCCTTGAGGGCGTTGTTGAGGAACCCGACCAGCGGCGTGTTCGCGGCCTCGTAGAGGTTCTCGATACCGAGCTGGTCCTCGACGAACTCCACACCGAGCTCGGTGACACCCACGGCGCGCTTGCGCTCGTCCACCTCGTAGTGGACGTCCTTCTTCATGAGCGGCGCGATCCGCGCGAACTCGACGTACCAGCGGGACGACTGGTCGGCCGGGCCGGAGATAATCAGCGGCGTCCGGGCCTCGTCGATGAGGATCGAGTCGACCTCGTCGACGATGGCGAAGTAGTGCCCGCGCTGCACGCAGTCGTCGAGGCTCCACGCCATGTTGTCGCGCAGGTAGTCGAAGCCGAACTCGTTGTTCGTCCCGTAGGTGATGTCGGCGGCGTACGCGCGCTTGCGCTCGGCGGGCGTCAACTCGGACCGGATGACACCGATCTCCAGCCCGAGGAACCGGTGCACCCGGCCCATCCACTCGGAGTCACGCTGTGCCAGGTAGTCGTTCGTGGTGACGACGTGCACGCCCTTGCCGGGCAGCGCGTTGAGGTAGACGGGCAGAAGGCTGGTGAGCGTCTTGCCCTCACCGGTCTTCATCTCGGCGACCTGGCCGAGATGCAGCGCCGCGCCACCCATCAACTGGACGTCGTAATGCCGCTGACCGAGAACGCGCGTCGCGGCCTCTCGCACCACGGCGAAGGCTTCCGGCAGCAGTTCGTCCAACGACTCGCCGTCGGCGTGCCGTTTCCGGAACTCGTCGGTCTTCGCCTGCAGCTCGGCGTCCGAAAGGTCCTTGACGTCGTCTTCGAGGGTGTTGACGTGGTCGGCGATACGGCGCAGCCGCTTCACCATCTTGCCCTCGCCCGCACGGAGCAGGCGGTTCAGAAGCATCGGGTCGACCTCGCTAGCGGTGTCTGTGTGGACGTCGTAGCACCCCAGCAGGGCGCCGGGCAGCACCCCCATCGTAGGGAATGTGCAGGCCCACGTGCACGCGGCGGCCCGCGCGTCGACGTCGCGCGGGCCGCCGAATCGAAAAATCGGCAGCGGGCGGCCCGGTACACCAGGCCGCCCGCGCCGTCAGCCCAGTCGTATCACCCCGTAGTCGAAACCCTTCCGGCGGTACACAACGCTCGGCTTTCCGGTGTCGGCGCAGTTGAAGAGATAGAAATCGTGTCCCACGAGTTCCATTTGGTAGAGGGCTTCGTCGATCGTCATCGGTTCGGCCGAGTGCTGCTTCTCCCTGACCACTCGCCCGGGCTGGCTCGGAGCGACGCCGTCGTCCCAGCGCGGCTCGGGTACTCCCAGAGCGTCGGACGACACCGCCTGGTCGGCCTCGGTGTCGGCAGGTGCCTCGAGCACCGCGGTCGCCGAGCGGCCACGGTTCGACGGCGTCGCGGACAGCGCTCCGGCCGCGGTGGCCTCGGCGAGCGACTCGGGTGCTCGCCGTCCGTAATGGACTCGCCGCCGGTCGTGCATGCGACGGAGCCGGCTCTCGAGCTTGCTGATCGCGGAATCGAGTGCGGCGTAGAAGTCGCCCGCCCGAGCCTCGGCTCGGACGATCGGGCCCTTACCCCTACCGGTGATTTCGACGCGCTGGCAGTTCTTGGCCTGCCTCGGGTTGGGCTCGTGGAAGAGTTCGACCTCGTAACGGATGACCTTCCTGTCGTAACGCTCCAGTCGGGCCATCTTGTCGGCGACGTGCACCCGATAGTGCTCGGGAACCTCCACGTTGCGACCCCTGATGACGATGTCCATTCACGACCTCCTCGCTTACCTACGTGCGAGTGTTGAAATGGGCGACCACTGGCACCGAAGCGACGGCGACACCGGATGCGGCAGATATCGGGCATCCGCGCCGTGTCAGGGCTCCGGCACCGGGGACATCGACTGTTCACCTCCCCTACGGCCGGGACGTCCGTTAGCGCTGCACGGTAGCCCTCGCGGCGTCACCGCAACAGTCCCCGCGGCGGGGGATACCCGGAACCGGGGGACGGTGACGGTACGAGGTGAAACCCGGGTTGCGACGGTGTCGTCGATTCCCGTTCGGAGCAGCGCACCGGTGGAAAGTTCATACCGGTGACGCAGTCGACATACCCTGGCCTGGCTCTGAGTGACCGTGGGCTGCGTCATATCCGGTCAACGACGGCCCCCCGTCTTCAGTTCCCCGACTACCCGTGTGGGTGACAAGTTGCGAGGTTTCACTCGGGCGCCTCCGAACGTGCGCGACGCCGCCGTGAGCGTCAGCGCCGCGGTCACGTCGAGCCCGTGGGCGGTGAGGACCCGGGCACACGCGTCGAGCGTGGCTCCGGTCGTGACCACGTCGTCCAGGAGAACCACGGGCGTGCCCGGGTCCGGCACTCCCCTCGGGTCGACGTGGACGCGGCCCCGCAGGTTGGCCACCCGGGCGGCGCGGTCGAGCCCCACGGCGTCGCGGGCCCGTGGGGACAACCGCAGCGCCGGG
>NZ_CM001466.1:1950123-1956207 GCF_000231055.2 Saccharomonospora azurea NA-128
GCCCGTACAGCCGCGACCCGGCGCGCTCACCCACGCCGCCCCGGCCGGGGCCGGTGCCCTGGCGCGGGTTGGTCGACCGGTTGGGGTTGCGCGTGGTGCCACCGCCGACGGGCGGCGTCCCGACCGGACCGGCGACAGGTGCGGGAGTGTGCGTCACCGGACCACCCGGCGAGACCGGGCCGGGAGCAGGCCCGATCGGGCCGACGGGACCCGGACGCCCCACCGGCGGCGCACCACTGGTGCCGGGCGCGGCGCCTGTGGACACACCGGGAGCGGCAGGCCCCGAGGTCCCGCCCCGCACGTCGGGAATGGACGACGTACCGGTGCCGACCGCGCTCGACGAGGCGCCGGTGTCGATGGTGATGCTGCCTCCGGCGGACGACAGAGTCGTGTAACTGCGAGGGAAGTCCTGGTTCGACGAGGTCTTGGCCTCGTACTCGCTCATGACCTGAACATTGCGCTCGGCGGCCACCATGTGCTCGACACTCTTCTGGAAGTAGGTGTCGGAAGCGCCGCCGAAGCTCGTGACGTTGTCCCAGAAGCCCGGCTTCTCCGGCTTCGGCGGAACCGGCTCGACGGAGTTGGACGCCTGGTGCCAGGCCTGGGCCTGGCTGTTGACGGACTTGAACGTCACGTCCATGTTGTCGGCCGATGCGTAGAGCGCCTTCCCGAGCGGCCCCGCGCCCGCAGTGGCGGCGGACCCGGCATCACCGGTCCAGGCGGCCTCCATGCGCTCCTGGATCTTCTGGATCGCCTGGGCGCGATCGGAATAGCTCCGGCGCAGCTGAATGAGCGTTTCGGCCACCGCCTCCATGCCGCCAGTTCCTTGGCCATTTCTGAAGTTATGAAAAATCTGCTCTCCGGTGTAGCCAGACCCCATAGTCAGACCCCCTTCTGCAAGTTGTCAATGAGATCCGTGACAAATTCATCGACATCAACGCATGCTTGCCTCGGATCATCCATATAAGGTCCAGCATTGACTGTGACGATCGCCGTGCCCGAAACGGCAACCATCATCGCACAATCGCCTCGATCGCGATTATCCCGAAGACCGTAATAGGCCGCAGGGTATCCAGCGACCTCAACTTCTTCCCACAATTGGAGAACGCCGCTACGGTGCCGTTCCCGAACACCGTTCAACACAGCTTCGCTTCCCCTAGAAGGTTGGTCGATCAGGGAGACACTCAGCACTTGAGCGTGAGTGGTCTCCTTAGCGCCCCAACTACAACTTGGGCCCGTGAGTTCCGAGAGCCTTTGACCAGCCGGACCCGTCTCTTCCAACTTCTGACCTTCAATGGGATAACCCCGAGATTCAAGAAGCTCCGGAGACAGCACATCGCACGGGCGATCCATATATGAGCCTACGTCCAGCTCCGAAGGGAACGACAGAGAATTTGAAGGAGCAGCTGACGACTGCGACGAATTACCATGGGGAAGAGCCTCCCCGGGTTCCGTATCAGCACATCCCGCGACACTGATGGAGATTAGCGCCGCAGCAGAAAGTATAATAACACGTCGCACAATCAGACCGTCTCAACCTCGCCGGAACCGAATGCTTCAGAACTTGATTGATCAGTAGAGGAAATTGTCTTCTTGGCGTCTTCGAGTTTACGAACGAATTCGGCAACGTACTCGTTCATCGAGAAGTTCGAATCTTCCAGACCCGCGACACCATCCAAAAGTGCCCTTACGTATCCAAGGGTTGGGGTGTCCTCCGACGGCACCACAGCCAGCGCATCGACGATCGAGTTGACCTGAGCCCGGTCTGCCTCCAATTCCTCCAGCAGCGCCTTCCACTCCCCGATGACGGCGTCGATCTCCTCCGGATCGAAGGACCAGGAGCCACCGCCTCCGGCCGCGGCGGCCATGCGGGCGGCTGCGGACGCGCCCGCCATGGCGGCACCGGCGGGCCCTCCCAGGACCGCACCGACCGCCTCGGTCGCGCTCACGCCGTTCGCCGACTCATGGGCTAGGGCGCTGTACCACGCTTCAGCCATCATCACTCCCGCACAACATCATCGGAAACCATCACGAGGGTAACGAACACCGCGCAGCCGGTCAGCCACTTCCCGAAACCCAGAACGGGGAGCAACACACACAACTCCGCCGCGCCTCCTCGACCCGGACATGTCGGACACCGGCCAGCCCCACAGCCACCGACCCGCCACGCTGCCCACCGAATCTTCGCTTCACGCTGGAGAGAAGCTACTGTTCGGCGCAACGGGGCCCCGCCGTCAGATTCCCCTCTCCAGGTTGCCGAGGACGTCTTCAGCGAATCGAGCAGCGGCGGAACAGGCTTCGGTCGGCTGATCCGCATACGCGTCCACCGCGACGGAGAAGCTCATGTCATCAGCTACTGCGACAGCCACGCCGCAACCACCTGCCGAACGGCGGTCTGCCAGATCCAGGTAGGCGGCGGGATACCCTCCAATGGACGTGTCCTCCCAGTACGCGTAACGACCCTCGTCGTACATGCGGCGTAGATGCACCAGGCCACCAGCACCGCGCCGCGCGTTCCCCGACTGGATCGACACGGTCAAGCCCCGCGAGTCGCCTTTACCTGACCAGCCACAGTAGGGACCGGTCACGTCAGCGGTCGTGTCTTCGCCCGGCAACCTCGGGCGCCCCTCGACTGAGTACTTCTCGTCAGCGAGGAGACCCGGCGACACCAATCCGCACGGGTTCCCCAAGAACGGAGCAACGTCGAGCCCCTTCTCCGGAGGGACGGTATAAGGGTTCGGCCACAGCCCGGACGTCTCGCTAGCCGAGGGCTGCGAAACATTGACCGTCGGACTCCCCAACTCCTCCGACGAGCAGGCAGCCAGCAGCAGCGTAAAACCGATCAACGTAGCTGCACGGTTGATTGTCCTCACCGATCCATACCTCAACAGTTGTCAGCGTCCTTCCTGGAGAGTCCGGATACCGTCTTCAGCGACCACATCGGCCACTTCACAAGCCCGCTGCGGACTTTCGTGGAAGGCGAATCCTGTCGCCATGAATTTCGAAATCGAGATGGACAGTAAGATATCCGGAGAAGCGGATCTGATCTTGAAGTGCTCCCAATCCTTCGTAGACCGCCCATGCCGCGCGCAGGGTTCTTCGAAGAAATCAGGCACCCTCTTCAAGCTTTCGAAGGATATCCTCGGCGATCTTTTCGGCGTCAACACATGCACGCTGCGGATCATCGAAATAGTAACTAGCGGCAACACTGAAAAGCGCCTTGTCCGATATCGCCACGAGCACCGAACAGTCCCCGCGATCGCGGTTGTCACGGATGCCCCAGTATGCGGCAGGATAACCAGAAACGGTGGTCTCCTCCCACAACTCGAGAATCTCGTTCTGATGATGCTCACGTGCAGTTTCGAAGGCCCTCGATGCATGCTCGGATTCGCGGTCGATCAGCGTGACGCTGAGAACTTGCGAGTCCGCATTCTCCTCTGCACTCCAGCCACAAGTAGGCCCTGACAAGTTTTCCAGATCACGACCGAGATCGCTGACCTCGCCGAGTTCAACGCCAACACTGTCATATCCGTAGACGTTAAGCATCGACTCCGACAGAAGGCTGCACGGTTCAGCAAGGAGATCAGAGATAGACAAGTTCTCGGAAATCGGCAATTCTTGCACCATAGAGGAACTTCCCGTGGACGTCTGTGCAGACCCTGCGATCGCCGTCCCGGGCTCCCCTGCGGAACAGGCGACATTAGCCGCCGCAGCCAATATAGAGACGCCAAGGATCAGAACTTGCCGCAAATCACACACTCCTAACAACGTCCACGCCGAGAATGCCAGCGGTTTCGTTGATGATCGGCTCTTATCGGCTTCAGCTTCCCGTGAGCAAGGTGATCGACTTGGCATCCGCGTCATGTCAGCGGTCTCCGCCCAGAGTTTGAATGACGCCGGCCGCCAGTTCGGTCGCGGCCTGACACGCAGCGTCGGGATTGTCGCCGATGTACGCATTGGCCGTGAACGACATGTCGTCCGCGATCCCGACAGCTAACTGACAACGACCCTCGGCACGCTGGTCGACCGTTGCAGAGAACGCAGCCGGATAACCTGCGACCTCGGTCTCTTCCCAGAACTCGTATCTGCCCTGCTCGTACACGGCGTAGAGACCGTCGAGGCCGCCCATACCGCGCTTGGTGTTCTCTGACTGGACACCCACGCTCACACTGACAGATTCACCGGCCCAGCTGCAGTACGGCCCTGTGGCCCGTGCTGCAGCGTCGTTCTCCGGGAGCTTGGCTTCTCCGTCCTGCGCATCAAGCCCTAGAGAGTTGAGCGATTCTCCGGGAAGCAGATCGCATGGTCGAGAGAGAAAAGAATCGATACGGAGGGGCATCTGCACGGTGTACCGGCCACCCGGTTCCTGGGGCGAGGTGGTTCCCGTTCCTGATGTCCCGCCCAACTCTGGCGATCCCTCAGTCGTTCCCGAACAAGCCGCCAGAGCCGAAACGCCAAGTACCAGCACGGCGAGTCGCGTCACGTTCTTGCGCACTCAGACCTCACTCACATGCGTACGCCCAGCTGAATTTACGTGCGCATCACCAGGGTCGCCGAAGTCGGGCAGCCAGAGCACGCAAGCCACGTGCTGCGCGTGTCATCGATGACCGTAGGACGAGTCTTTCGCCTGAGTCACCGCGTCGCGCTCACGCCGTTCGCCGCCTCGTCGGCGAGGGCGTTGTACCACGCTTCAGCCATCATCACTCCCGCACAACATCACCGGAAACCATCACGAGGGTAACGAACACCGCGCAACCGGTCAGCCACTTCCCGAAACCGAGAACGGGAACAGCGCCTCCAGCTCGGCCAACGTCTCCGCGACGCTCACGTGCCGCACGCCGACCATTCCCGCCGACACCGCACCCGCCACGTTCACTGCGGAGTCGTCCACGAAGACGCACTCCCCCGGTGTGACGCCAAGCCGGTCGGCCGTCAGGCGATACACCGCCACATCGGGCTTCGCGACACCCACGTCGCCGGAGAAGACCACCGCGTCGAACCGATCCCCGAACGCCTCTCTCGCTTCCGGTCCACCTCCGGCGTTCGACAACAACGCGGTCCGCACCCCATGGGCGCGAGCGATGCGCACCGCCGCGTACAGGCGCTGCGCACCGACGTCGGTCAGCACACCCGCGTAGTCCAAAAGCAACGCTCGCAGCACCACGTCACCCTACGCCGCGCAATATCACACGGCTGTCAAACCGGCCCGGTGAGAGCGCACCCGATCACCTCATCAGGTCCTTTTTGAGGCGAAACGCGCGTTCGTTCCCTCTGTCTTAGTGGGCAGTCAGGGGGGCTGTCCGAGAGAACAGAAAGGACTGCGATGAACGCGTTCACGTCGGCCAGCGGGTTGTTGCCACTCAACCCGTACGAACCGACCGGATTCGGGGAGCGTTCGCAGGGGGAGGTCGCCGAGGGACAGCTGTCACTCGACGATCTGCTGGCCGAACTCCACGCCCACAACGTCGCTCGTCACGAGTACACGTTGTCCGCGCCGGGCAGGCGCATGCTGCACCGCGTGCTGACGGCGCTCGTGGAGGTCCAGGCAGGAAGGAGACCGGCCAGCCAGCTCGACGGGTGGCTGTCGCCCATGCTGCAGCGACGGCTGCGGGCAAGGCCGCGCACGGTCAGCACACGCTACGTACTACGGAACATCCACGTGTGCCGACCGGCTGAGGACGCGCTGGAGGTGTGCGGCACCGCCCACCTGACCGACCGTGCCTACGCGCTGGTGGCGCGCTTCGAGCACGGCGAGACAGGGTGGCGATGCACCCTGTTCACCGTGCTCGGTCGACGGCCCTAACGGCTGCCGCCGCGCTTGTTCTTCTTCGCCTGTTCGCGGGCGGCGGCCCGCCGCTCCCGACGCGTGGCACCGGCAGCAGCGCCGCTCTTGGCCTTGTTGGTCGTCGTGCCGTCACCGCGGGACTGCACGCCGCCGCCCTCGGACGGGCCCGAGAACGTCAAACCCTGCGGCGTCTGCCCACCGAGTCCTTTGCCCTGCAGCGCCGACGGCACCGGCTCCGGGGCGACGGTGGGCTGCGGCGGCACCGGACGCGCATGGCGCGGCCCGCCGGTCGCCTTCGC
>NZ_CM001466.1:1956307-2006670 GCF_000231055.2 Saccharomonospora azurea NA-128
GTGGCGCCCCAGCGCCGACACCCCGGGCGCCACCGGAGTCGGCCCGGACGCCAGCTCGGCCAGACAGTCGTCGCACGCGGGCGCGCCCGCTCGCCCGCACGCGGCGCACACCGCGGGCAGGATCAGGTCGATCACCGCGTCACGGGTCGCGCGAGCGAGCGTGCCCGCGGAACGCAGGAGGCGGTTCGTGTGCGTGGTCGCGTTCGTGGAGGTCGTCATGCCCGCACCCTGACGGGCGAGCACGACACTTCCCCGACGGACGGCGTCGACATCCTCCGTTGGGTGTGCGAACGGGTCAGCCCGGGTAGAACGGCCGGGCGCCGGGGGTACCGCGGTTGTGCGGGACCCAGACGGCCCCGATCTCCCCCGCCGTCCACAGACCCGTCTTGTCGGCCACCACGATGGGCCGCCCCGGCGCTGCCGTGATCGAACGCATCGGTGGCGTCAGGTTCGAGGTGTTGTACTGGTCGAGCTGGAACCCGTCCACCGACACCTTCGCGACCGGCACCCGATCCGACGACGTGGCCACCACGAGCGTGTCGTGGTCGATCCAGTCGACGTCGACGACCGAGGTCAACCGGTCCTCCTGGAGCACCCTGGGCGCCCGCAGTGTCGCACCGGACGCGTTGCGGACCACGGCCGCGACCACGAGCCGCCCCTCGATCACCAAGGCCGCTCGCGCACCGTCGCGGGACAGGCGCAACGCCGTGATCCGGCCGGCTTCGGCGAGCTCGGCCGCGTTGACCGCCTGCGTGACCCACTGGCCGTTCGCGTCCTGTTGCACGCGGGTCACCTGCTTGCCGTCCACCACCGTCCACACCTCGGTGGACTTCTCGTCGGTGCCGCCCGGAGGCCGCCAGGTCGGCCGGGTCATCTGCGCCCCCGACAGGTCGACCTCCTGTCCGATGGCGCCGTAGTCGCCGACCTGGAGCCGCACCCCGTCTCCGTCCGACACGACGACCGCGAGCTGGTGCCCGTTGATCGCCTGAGCGGCGCTGACCACCTTCAGTGCGCCCGTTCCGGCGGGGCCGTCGATGGGGGCGCCCGAACCGAGCGACCGGATGCGCCCGTTCACGGTCATCAGCCCGGGAAGCTCGGCGTTCGGCGACGACAGGGTGTCGTACGCGGGGAGGTCACTCGGGCGCCACTCGGTGTGTCCGGGAACGAGCGGGGTGCCGTCGGACAGCAGCTTCACCCGGCTGGTGGTGACGTGCTGCAGCGAGCGGACAACCTGCGCGGCCATCAGTTCGCGCTCGTGCACCGCCTCGTCACCGAGTCCCGTCAACGGCACGACGAGGGCCCCGTCGTTGCTGAGGGTGACGTTGCTGTCGAGGGTCGCCGCGTCGCCGATCGGGTTGCGCACGGCCTCGGCCAGCCCGTCGGACGGCCCGGACAGCAACAGGTCGACCACCCGCGCGGGCAGCCCCGACTGCGGGCGGGCGACGACGTAACGCAGGTCGGAGACGAGCGCCGTCGAGTCGGGCGCGAAGAAGTACACCGGCACCTGCTGGTAGGCGGTGTCGAAGTCGGTCTCCGTGATCACGATGCCGTCGGGCGGGTCGACGATGCGCCACTCGCCGTCCGCCTGCTTGCGCACCCGCACCGGCGTGCGGTACTCGTCCACGCCCGCGATGAAGGAGTTGTCGGCGGCCAGCCTGCCGACCTCGACCCCCCTGAGCGCCACCACCCGTTCGTTGGGGTCCGCCGGTTGCGCGTCCTCCGGCGCGTACACGGTGCCGAAGTCGTCCTTCACCACGCGCAGGCTCGTGTCCGGCGTCCACGTCTCGCGCAGCGGACCGCTGAGATACGCGCGGGAGGCCGCGTGGTCGTTGGCGGGCTGCACGCTGTTGCGGACGTACTCCCGCACCACCGACAGCGGATCGAGGCCGAGCTCCGGTTCCGGGATCTCCTGCGTGGGCTGCCCCGCGTTCTGCTGCGGGATGGCCTTCGGCTGCGACTCCGTGGGGATCGCCGCGCAGCCGGCCACGGTGACGAGGCAGAGGAACACGGCCAGCACCGCGGCGGTCGTCCGTCGTCTCACCGAACCTCCTCCTCTCCGGCGACCGGGTCCTCGCCGGCGCGAGTCCGGTCGACCTCGCCGTCCCCGTCGCTCTGGCTGCTCTGGCGCGCCGACTCGGCGGGCGGCGGGTCCGGGGGCAGCGGGATGGGACTGTGTTCCAGGGTGTCGCCCACGGCGCGCGGCAGGGTGAGGCGGAAGCAGGAGCCCTGCCCCGGCTCGCCCCAGGCCTCCAGCCACCCTCCGTGCAGGCGGGCGTCCTCGTGGCTGATGGCCAGCCCGAGGCCCGTACCGCCCGTGCGCCTGTTGCGCGACGGGTCGGCGCGCCAGAAGCGGTTGAACACGAGCTCCGCTTCCCCGGGGCGCAGGCCGACGCCGTAGTCGCGGACGCTGATCGCCACGGCGTGCTCGTCGGCGGCGAGCCGCAGCCGCACCGGACGCCCCTCTCCGTGGTCCACGGCGTTGGCGAGCAGATTCCGCAGGATGCGTTCGACGCGCCGGTTGTCGAACTCCGCCGTGACCTCCTCGTCGGGCAGTTCGAGCACGATGGGGCTGCCGGTGGTGCCCGCGATGACCCTGACCTGCTCGACGGCGCGGTGCACGACGGGACGGAGGTCGGCCGACTCCGCGGCCAGCTCCTCGACGCCCGCGTCGAGGCGACTGATCTCCAGCAGGTCGCGCAGCAGGCTCTCGAACCGGTCGAGTTCGTCGACCAGGAGCTCCGACGACCGCGCGAGCCCCGACGGGAACTGCTCGCGCGAGGCGTACAGCACGTCGGCGGCCATGCGCACCGTCGTCAGCGGCGTGCGCAGTTCGTGGGAGACGTCCGAGGTGAACCGCCGCTGGAGCGCCCCGAACTCCTCCAGCCTGCGGATCTGCTCCTGGATGCTCGCGGCCATCTCGTTGTACGACACGGCGAGCTTGGCGAGGTCGTCCTCGCCGGTCACGTCGAGTCGGCGGTCGAGGTCGCCGTCCGCGAAGCCCTCCGCGGCCGCCGCCGCCCGCCGGACGGGCAGCACGACCTGCCGCGTCACCATGTTGGTGATCACCGCGAGCAGCACGAGCAGGAACGCGCTGCCCACCAGCAGCGTGTTCTGCACGGTGGCCACGGTGTTCTGTTCCGTGGTCATCGGGAACAGCAGGTAGAGCTGGATCGGCCGGGTCGCCGTGGTCACCGGCGCACCCGCGACGAGGTAGGTCGAACCCTGGGTGTGGTATTGGAGCGCGACCTGGTTGTTCTCGGCGTAGTTCCTCAGACCGGCGGGAACGTCCTCCACGGGACCGGCGTGGATCAGTTTGCCGTCGGTGTCACCCGGGTCGCCCGCGACGAGCACGGGTTCGAACGCACCCGCCGCCGCCGAGCTGTCGATGTTCGGCGTCGCCACCGAGCTGCTGGTCAGGGCCTTGAGCGCGTTGGACAGCCGGTTGCGCAGCGCATCGTCCTGCCCGGCGTCGCCGACCAGTTCGCTCTCGGCGGTGCGCACGGCCACCTGCAGCTGGGTGATCGCCGCGCGTTCCTTGGTCTGGACGAGGCGCTCGACGATCTGGTTCTGCAGCACGACGCCCAGCACGAACACGACGGCCGACGAGAGCGCGAGCGTGGACGTCGTCACCCGGAACTGCAACGACCGTTGCCACAGATCCCCGAAGGCGACCATCCGCCGTCTGCCGAACGCGGCGGCGCGTGTGGCCACCGACAGCACCGACCGGCCTATAGAAGCCAGTCGCCTGTTCATACGTTCACCTTACGAGGGCCATTACGGCGGACCCGCCTTGTAACCGACGCCACGGACGGTGAGCACGACCTCGGGGTGCTCCGGGTCCTTCTCGACCTTCGAACGCAGGCGCTGCACGTGGACGTTGACCAGCCGCGTGTCGGCGGCGTGGCGGTAGCCCCAGACCTGTTCGAGCAGCACCTCGCGCGTGAACACCTGGCGCGGCTTGCGGGCCAGGGCCACGAGGAGGTCGAACTCCAGTGGGGTCAGCGCGATCGACCGACCGTCCCGCGTCACGTCGTGCCCGGGCACGTCGATGGTGAGGTCTCCGATCGTGAGCGTCTCGGCGGGCTCGGACTCGGTCCGCCGCAACCGCGCCCGGACCCGCGCCACCAGTTCCTTCGGCTTGAACGGCTTGACCACGTAGTCGTCGGCGCCGGACTCCAGCCCCAGCACGATGTCCACCGTGTCGCTCTTGGCCGTGAGCATGACGATCGGCACGCCCGATTCCGCCCTGATCGCCTTGCAGACGTCGATGCCGTTCATGCCGGGCAGCATGAGGTCGAGCAGCACGAGATCGGGTTTCAGTTCACGCAACGCGGGCAGTGCGCGGGACCCGTCGGACACCACGGCAGTGTCGAAGCCCTCACCGCGCAGCACGATGGTGAGCATTTCAGCCAGAGCGGGGTCGTCGTCGACGACCAGCACACGCGCCTTCATGGGCCACATATTCGCACTTCCGTCGGGTGCAATGTGCACGACCCGGGGAAGTCGGGCGAGGAAGCGACCCAGAACACCCTCCCGGAACCGTCGACCCGCCCTGTGAACCGGGTCCGCTACGCCGGACGGGGCGAACATCTTGCGCCCTTCGGAGTCTTGCGGTGCGCGTTACCGTTGTGCTATGCGGAACTCCGAGGCGGAGAAGGGCGCCGGGCCCGTCCAGTCGGTCGACCGCGCGATCAGCGTGCTCGAACTGCTGGCCCGGGAGGGCGAGGCGGGCATCACCGAGATCGCCACCGAGCTGGGCGTCCACAAGTCGACGGCGTCGCGGCTCGTGGGTGCGCTGGAGGCGCGCAACCTCGTCGAGCAGCTCGGCCCGCGTGGGAAGTACGCCATCGGCTTCGGCATCGTCCGGCTCGCGGGCAGCGCGATGGGCCGGCTCGACCTCGCCCGGCTCGGCCACGACGCCTGCAGTGCCCTCGCCGACACGCTCGGGGAGACCGTCAACATCGCCGTCTCCGACGACGGGGTGGCGATCAACGTCAGTCAGGCGTTCGGTGCGGCCAGCGTCACGGCCCGCAACTGGACCGGACGTCGCACTCCCCTGCACGCCACGTCCAGCGGCAAGGTGTTGCTGGCGTACCTCCCGGAATCCGTGCGCGAGTCGCTGCTCGGCCGACCGCTGGAGCGGTACACGGCGCACACGACCGTGGAAGCCGGATCGCTGCGCGCCGAGCTCGACCGGATCCGCCGCGACGGGTACGCCGCCTCGTTCGAGGAGCTGGAGGTCGGCATGCACGCGATCGCGGTGCCCGTCTTCGGCGCCGACGGCAGGGCGATCGCCGCGATGAGCGCGTCAGGACCGGCGTACCGGTTTCCGCGGGAGCGGGTGCCGCGGCTCGTCACACAACTGACCGACGCGGCCGCGGAGCTCTCGTCGCAGCTCGGTCACTTCCCGAGGTAGAGCGCCTTCGCGAGCACGGCCATCGCCTCGTTCGGCGCGGCTTTAGCCCTGAGGTCGCCGCTGCCGTCCAGGACGTGCCACTCCGACAGCCAGTGCGCCGCGGCCAGCTCGTCGTACACGCGCGCGCACCGGGTCTGCAGGGCGTCGTCCGACTCGAAGGCGTCCATGGCCCGCGACGCGTCCTCTCGCGCCCGGTTCGCCGCCCGGCTCGCCGCCACGTCCGCGGGCACCCGCAGCAGGAGTTGCCGGTCGGGCACGGGCAGGCCGAACCGGTCGATCTCCAGCTCCCGCACCCAGCGCACGACGTCGCCGTCCACACCCTGGTGGAGCCGGGCCGCCTGGTAGGCCGCGTTCGAGGCGACGTACCGGTCGAGCAGCACCACGTCGTGCTCGGCCAGCGCCGCGCGGATGCCGGGCGCGGCGTCCCGGCGGTCGAGCGCGTACAACAGCGCCATGCCGTACACGGAGTCGGCCAGATCACCGTGCTCGCCGTGCAGCGCCTCCCTGACGAGATCCGCGTGCACGTCCTCGCCGTAGCGCGGGAACGCGGCCGTGGTGACGCTCGCCCCCAGTGCGCGTAGCTCCTCGGTCAACGCGTTCGTGACCGTCCGCTTGCCCGCGCCGTCGAGTCCCTCGATGGCCACCAATCGCCCCATCGGCCGCATACGCCCATTGTGGCGTACCGGGGTTTCGCTCGGCCGGGTGCTTACTCACTGCACGCGGTAACCAGCGGAAACTCCCGATCTTCGTTACCGTGGGTGCACGATCGACTTCGATCGCGACCAGCCCGTCCGGCGGGTTCCGTGTCCCCGAAACCCAGGAGCGAGGTGTTCCGCGCGTGCCACTTCCCGGTCCCGACACCCACGTCGTCGAGTTGCGTGTTCCGGGACTCATCGGCACCAGTGGGGACAGCCTGCTGGACTCGATGGGCACGGTCGACGTCGCCGGGGACGGAGTCGGCCGGGTCATCCGGCCGTGCGACAGGCTGCGGCGACCCGCGCCCGGTCCGGTTCTGCAGGCTCTCGGCCGTTCGGTGTCCCGGACCCTCGAAGGGTATCTGTGGGATCGGATGACCTCGGGTGGCGCCGCCAAGGCGGCGTGGGCGCTGCTGTTCCCGTTCGCCCTGGTCAACGTGGCGCAGTGGATGCTGCCACCCGATTCCGGGACACGCACGTCGAGGGCCCTGTCGTCGGTGTGCCGCGGGCTGCTGCGGGTCGCCGGTCTCCTGCTCACCATGCTGCTGGTCGCCCAGCTCGCGGTGGTGAGCCTCGACCTGCTGGCGACCCAGTGTCTGCGCCCGGGGTCGAGCTGTCTGGAGGACGCGCCGTCCTGGCTTCGCGAGGTCGCCGCCGTGCGCACCGGCGTCGGACTGCTCCCGCTTCTCCTGCTGGTCGGTGTGCTGTTCCTGGTCGCCTCGACGTCGTGGACGGTGCGTGCGCCCCGCCTGCGGGAGAGACGACCGGACCTGCCCGGGGGCACCGTACTCGACGACGAGCAGGAGACGACCACACTGCGCTGCCTGCACACCGTGGCGGCGCTCGGCGTCATCGTCCTCGTGTTGCTCGGTGGCCCGTCGACCGCGCCGTCCGGCGCCGTGGACACCGTCGTGTGGGTCCTGGCGCTGGCACTCCTCGGCTTCGGTGCCGGTGCGACGGCACTGCACGCCCACCGGCTGGCGGGACCCGTCTCCCGCGCCGTGCTGATCACGTTCGCGCTCGTCCTGCTCGGCGTGGCCGCCGTGACGGCGACACCGCTGTCCGCACGGGTGTCGGTCGGGGCCAACTCCACCGTCGAGCTGCTGGCGGCGGCGCTGTTCGCGGTCTGCGTACTGTTCGCGCTGCTGCTCGTCCCCGCCGCCGTGCTGGCGCGCCGCTCGTGGGCGGCACTGCCCAAGCGGCTCCGCCCCTGGGCGGGCGGCTGGGCGGCAGCACCCGCGCTCGCGCTGGCCGCGCTGCTGGGCGGCGGTTTCGGTGCCGGAATGGCGATCGCGGCCCGGCACGTGATCGACCCGTCACTCGCCCTCCCGCGGGGCTACACGCTGATCACGCTGCTGTGGGGAGCCGGGCTCGGGTTCGCCGCGCTCATCGTCATCCCCGTGCTCGCCGTGGCGGTGCCACTGCGCCGGGCACGGCGTGGGGTACCCGAGGTGCTCCACCTCATGGACACCCGCGACGAGGACGTCGACGAGGCCGCCGACGCCTGGGCCCGCGCGGCCTGGGAACGCAAGCACCTGCATCGCATCGTGCTGGCGGTCGTCCTGGCGATGATCGTGGGCGCCGCGGCACTCGTCGTCGTCCGGCTCGGTGCGGTCGACCTCCCGGCCTTCCTGACGCCCCTGTCCACGGTCGGCGTAGTGGCGCTCGGCGGCTTGGCCGTCGCCCTGCTGCGGGCGGTCCTCACCACGGCCACCGGCACGATGCACGTGCGCCACCTCGCCGCGTTCGCCGACCTGGTGTGCTTCTGGCCGCGCGTCGCGCACCCGGTGGTACCGCCGTCGTACGCCCTGAAGGTGGTTCCCGAGCTCGCCGAACGCGCCAAGGAACACCTGCGCGCCCCGGACAGTCGCGTCGTCCTCTCCGGCTACCACGTCGGTGGCCTGCTCACCGTCATCACGGCAGGACGGCTCTCGGCGGACCTGTCGGCCGCCGAACTCGAACGGCTCGGCCTCCTCACCGCGGGCACTCCGCTGCAGTGGGGGTACCAGCGCGCGTTCCCCGGCGTGTTCGGACACGACTCACTCGTCCGCCTCTACAGCAAGCTCGACGGGCACTGGCGCGGGCTCTGCCGGGGCACCGACACCTTCGGCGGGGGCGCCACCACGTGGCGCCACCAGGTCACAGGCGGCGAACTACTCGGCGTCGGTTACCTGCCGGACGGCGGCGTCGGACCACTCGAACCGGCCGAGCGAGGCCCGCACGGCGCGCTCGTGCTGGGTGGCGACCACTGGCTGCCCGACCCCGCGATCGGCCCGGTCAAGGGACGCCGCTGGGCCCCCGGTGTGCGCAGGCACACCGACTACATCGCCGAGCCCGAGTGGGATCGGGCGGTGGCGTACGCGGCCGGGCTCGCCGGCCCGGCGCCCGCCATTCCGGAGCCGACGCGGCCCGTGGGCCCGATTCCCGGCGACGCCCTCGGCGGGAGGCTCGACGGCAGCGGGGTCGTCGGCAGATCCGGCTGACCGACTCTCCGCAACGGCGCAGCGGGATCAGGACGCCTTGCCGCGGCGGGCCCGGGTCGCGGCGAGCAGCACCCCGCCGCCCGCGAGCAACGCGACACCGAGCACGGCCAGCCACCCACTGCTGAAGCCCGTGGAGGCGAGATCGTCGTCCCCGGCCAGCGGCGGGGGCTGCTCCTCCGTCGTGGGCGTGGCAGGCGCGGCTGCCGTGTTGGACGTCGTGGTGGCGCTCTCCGCGGTGTGCGTCGGGAGGTCGGGCGTCGCGCTCGACGACGACTCCCCGATCACGTCCTCCCGTGGCGGTTCGGTGGGTACGGATCGCTTCTCGGTGGTCGCCGTCGCCGACGGCGCCTCCTCTCCGCAGGCGAACCAGTGGCTGATCGCCGGGACGACGCCGTCGGAGGTCACCGGAGCGCGCAGGTCGGTCCAGGGGTGGCTCCGGGCGAGGCCCGATCTCCCCGGGACGTACACGTGGTGGCTCGCACCGCCCTTGACGACGATCGCGGTGACCGCGATGTCGTCGGGGACGTCCGTGATCGAGAGGAAGGCGTCCTGGACGGGCACTCCGCCGTCGTAGCTCAACGCGACGTTCTGGACCGGCTCGCCGTCCCCGACACTCACCAGGATCCCGCCGCCGAACTGCTCGCACTCCGTGACGTCGCCGTCCCGGACCTCCGCTCGCGAATCCTCCTGGGTCTCGGCCGCCGCTGCCGCCGGCGCGAGGGCGACCGTCATCCCGACACCCAACAAAGCCGCGGCGAGGACGCGTGGTCGGGAACGTGGGGGCATGGGGCACTCCGGCGAGGATCAGCGGACACGAGCGGCCTGAGGAGCCAGGTAAGCGACCGAACTTTAGCGGGTCCCGGTGGAACGTCCATGTCGGATCCGCGACGGTGATCCTTTTGATTCCGATCGGTGACGAACGGCGACCCAATCGCCGTCAGTTCGCAACCTGGCGGCGGCGAATCCCGTCAAACCCTCACGGGACGGTAGAGATCGGGCTCCAGGTAGATCAGCCGGGCGGCAGGCACCTTCTCGCGAACCCGTTTCTCGGCCTCGTCGATCGCCCTGGCGACGTCGGCCAGCTCCAACCCGTCGCGCAGCGCGAGCTTGGCGGCCACCAGGAGTTCGTCCGGGCCGAGGTACTGCGTGCGGATGTGGATGACCCGCTCGACGTCCCCCGACGCCAGTTCGTCCGTGATCGCCGCGAGTTCGCTGTCGCTCGCGCCCTCGCCGATCAGCAGGCTCTTCATCTCGACGATGAGCGTGACGGCGATGACCCCGAGGAGCACACCGATCATCACGGTGCCGAGGCCGTCCCACACCGGATCACCGGTGACCACGGCCAGCCCGACGCCGAGCAGCGCGAACACGAGCCCGAACAGCGCCCCGGCGTCCTCGAGCAACACGACGGGCAGCTCGGGGGTCTTCGACTGCCGGATGAACGCCCACCAGCTCTTGTCACCCTTCAACCGCCGGGACTCCACGATGGCGGTGCGGAAGCTGTAGCACTCCAGCAGGATGGCGAGCACGAGGATCACCACGGCCACCATCGGAGACGACAGCTCCTCCGGGTGCTGGATCTTGTGAATCCCCTCGTACAGCGCGAAGGCGGACCCCAGCGTGAACAGCATGAGGGCGACGATGAACGAGTAGAAGTAGCGCTCCCGCCCGTAGCCGAACGGGTGGGCCTTCGTCGCCTTGCGTTTCGACGTCTTCTGTCCGAGGAGCAGCAACCCCTGGTTGGACGTGTCGGCCACCGAGTGCACGGACTCGGCCAGCATCGACGACGACCCGGTGATCAGAAAACCGACGAACTTCGAGACGGCGATCCCCGCGTTCGCGAACAGTGCCGCGAGGATCGCTTTGGTCCCACCTTCTGCTGCCACGGTGTGTCCCCCTTCACGTGTGCGGGCGCCACCCGGCCCGCGATCGGGGTGCAGCATAAAGCCCGGCATCGGAAGGCGCCGTGGCACCTGGTCGTCCCCTGGTCACACTCCGGAATCAAGGGGCAAAACGGGCGCCGCCGGGCGCGTCGTGGACATCGGGGACGCCCCGCGAACCCTCAGACGCAGGTCCCGGCCGTCGCGCGGAACACCCGAGCCGGGCCGCCGACCGTCGGTCGGATGCGCACCTCGGGGTCGCACGCGGGCAGCCACACCGACTCGCCACGCCGCAGTTCGACCTTCGTCCCGTCCTCGGAGACCAGCAGCAGCTCCCCCTCCGTGCAGAGCAGGATCTGCGGGACGGCCCCGCCGAGCGTCACCTCACCGGTGTCGCCGTCGGGCCACTCCAGGCGCGACAACTCGAACTCCGGCGCATCGGTGCGGTACACGGCCACGTGTTCGTCGAGCCCGCGTTCACCGCCCATCACCGGCATGTCGCCACTGGAGAAGTCGAGCACCCGCAGCAGCTCGGGCACGTCCACGTGCTTGGGGGTGAGCCCGCCCCGCAGGATGTTGTCGGAGTTGGCGAGGATCTCCACCGCCGTGCCGTGCAGGTAGAGGTGCAAATTCCCCGCCGCGAGGTAGAGCGCCTCCCCCGCGCGCAGGGTCAGCCGGTTGAGCAGCAACGCCGCCAGCACGCCCGCGTCGTGCGGGTGCGCCTCCCCGAGTTCGAGCACCGTCCGGCACTCGACGTCGAACTCCCCGCGCTCCTTGATGTGCCGCACGCACGCGTCGAGCACCTCGGGCAGCAACTGGTCGAGCGTCGGCTGCGGCATGGTGATCAACGACGTGAAGAGCGCTCGGAGCCCGTCCGCGTCGGGCTGCGCCGCCAGCAGCTCCGTGTACCTCGTCAGACCGGGCGTGTCGATGGCGCGGAGCAGTCGCACGGTGCGGCGAGGGTCCCGGAAACCGGCGAGCGCGTGGAACTCGCTGAGCGCGCACACCAGCTCCGGCTTCGCCGTCGGATCCGGATAGTTGCGGTTCGGCGCGTCCCTCGGGATTCCCGCCGCCTCCTCGCGGGCCCACCCCTCGGCGGCCTGTTCGGCCGACGGGTGAGCCTGCATCGACAGCGGCTCCTCCACAGCGAGGATCTTGAGCAGGAACGGCAACCGGCCGCCCCAACGGTCGGCGCACACCTCACCCAGCTGTCCGACCGGGTCGCTCTCCACCAGTTCGAGCAGGCTCCGCTCGGTGCCGTCCGGGCTCACCACATGAGAAGGGTCCCCCGGGTGCGCCCCCATCCACAGTTCGGCCTCGGGATGCGGCGCGGGCACCGGGCGCCCCAGCAGTTCCGGGATCGTGGTCCTGGAGCCCCACGCGTAGGGCCGGACTGCGTTGCGCAGCAGTTCCACGGTCAACTCAACTCCTCGCCGGCCGTTCCACCGGCCTTCCTCGTGTGCTGGCCCTACGCCGTTGCGGGCGCAACGCGGCCAGCTCCCCCAATCGTTCCCGCCGCGAGACCGAGGTAGAGCGCCGCCAACTCGCACCGCAGCGCCAGGACCGCCGCACGACCCGCGTCGTCGGCCACGATCTCGTCCGCCGGCGCCACGACGTCCGCCGACGGCAGCAACTCCCCTGCACGATGCCGACTACCGTCCGCTTCCCCTCCCGTGGTCACCGCGAGCAGTGTCACCCGCACCGGAGCGCTCTCCCCCGCCCGGTCCTCGGGATCCGCGAAAATCGTGTCCTCCGCCGACACCTCCGTGGCAGCTCGTCGTAGCGCAGGCCGCGACAGGGCCTGCCGATAGTGGGCGACGTCCGCGACGACCGCCGCGTGGGCGGCCAAAGCGTACGCGGCGTGGTGAGCCACCCCGACGGCCACCGCGTCGAGTCCCCACAGCAGTGGGATGTGGTCGGCCCACCGCAACGCCAACGACTTGGCGGGGTTGACGAACGACTCGTGGCCCGGGTGACAGCGCTCGGCCTCGTGGTCCAGCCGGTCGGCCAGAGCGCCCAGATCGGTGCTCGACAGGCCCGCCGCGTTGGCGGTGAGCAGTCCCGCCGCCAACGCCCTCGGCAGCGTCAGCTCCGGGGGTACGGGCACCCGCGGAGCCAGAACGAGTCCCCGCCCCGCCACGGCCGAGGCCACCGGACCGTCCGGGGGCGCGGACAGCACCACTCCCGCGCCGTACCGCGCGGCGCGCTCCAGCGACAGCGCCAGCTCGCGATCGAAGGGGTCGTCGGTGTGCGCGAACACCGCGTCGAGCGCTCCGATCCAGCTCGGCACCACGTCGCTGAGAACGACCGGCACCGGGCTCGCCGGAGCGACGAGCGACTCCAGCAGTCTCGCCGCGGCGTGGCCGACGCCCGGGCGAGAGACGATCACCAGGGACCGGGGACGGCCCACGTCCATCCGCTCACCGAGCTGCAGCTCCTCGGCCGTCTCGACGGTGGACCGGACCTGGGCGCCCGCCATCGCGGCGGATCTCAGCAGTCCGGCACCGTCGGCGTCGGCCAACCGCGCGGGGTCGTCGAGGAGGCTGTCGTCAAGCGCCATCGGAACTGGTCTGGTCATCGGTCTCACGCCCGCCGTCGTCGGGAGGGGTCGCCTCGTCGAGCAGGAGCACGGGAATACCGTCACGGACGGGGTAGACACGACCGCACGACGTACAGGTCAGCGCATCGGCGTCGGGGTCCCCCGGCGCACCCGGCGTCAACGGAGCGTGGTCCGGCGCGGGGCACGCGAGAATTTCCAACAGCTGCGCATCAAGCGTGACGGCCATGCTTCCTCTTTACCACTAGCGAGTTCCTAGGTGACGTCTTCGCGCCGGACGGCGGGTGCCGACTCAGCCGCGCACGATGGCGAGGACCTCGTCGGTCAGCGCACGCATCGCCGCCTCGTCGGGTGCCTCGACGTTCAACCGCAGCAACGGCTCCGTGTTGGACGCACGAAGATTGAACCAGCCGCGATCGCCGAGGTCGACCGTGAGCCCGTCGAGTTCGTCCAGTTCCACACCGCTGCGGCTCCCGAACGTCTCCTTCACGGCCGCGAGCCGGCCCGCCTGGTCGTCCACCGTCGAGTTGATCTCACCGGACGAGACGTAGCGGGTGTACTGCGAGGTCAGGGCCGACAGCGGCCCGTCCTGCTCGCTCAACGCCGCGAGCACGTGCAACGCGGCGAGCATGCCGGTGTCGGCACGCCAGAAGTCGCGGAAGTAGTAGTGGGCCGAGTGCTCACCGCCGAAGATGGCGCCCGTCCTGGCCATCTCCTCCTTGATGAAGGAGTGACCCACCCGGGTGCGCACCGGCCTGCCCCCGTGCTCCCGCACGATCTCGGAGACGGCCTTCGATGTGATGAGGTTGTGGATGATCGTCGCGCCGGGCTCCTTCGCGAGCTCCCGTACCGCCACGAGTGCGGTGATCGCGCTGGGTGGCACTGGGTCGCCGTTCTCGTCGACCACGAAGCAGCGGTCGGCGTCGCCGTCGAACGCGAGGCCGACGTCCGCACCCACCTCACGCACCTTGGCCTGCAGGTCGACGATGTTGGCCGGGTCGAGCGGGTTGGCCTCGTGGTTGGGGAACGAGCCGTCCAGCTCGAAGTACATCGGAACGACCTCGAAGGGCAGGCTCTCGAACACCTTCGGCACCGTGAGGCCGCCCATGCCGTTGCCCGCGTCCACGACCACCTTCAGCGGGCGGCTGGCGCTGAGGTCGACCAGCCCGTGCAGGTGCGCCGCGTAGTCGTTCAGCACGTCGCGCTCGGTGATCCGGCCTTCCTGACCCGCGAACTCGGGCACTCCCTGCTCGACGGTGTCCCGGATCTCGGCGAGGCCGGACTCCTGACCCACCGGGGCCGCGCCCGCACGGCAGAGCTTGATGCCGTTGTACTGCGCCGGATTGTGGCTGGCGGTGAACATCGCGCCGGGCATGTTGAGCAGGCCGGACGCGAAGTACAGCTCGTCGGTGCTCGCGAGACCGATCGACACGACGTCGAGCCCCTGGGAGGTCACCCCCTTGGCGAACGCTCGAGCCAGGCCCGGCGACGACTCGCGCATGTCGTGCCCGATCACCACCGAGGGGGAGTCGGGCTTGATGAGCAACGCGAAGGCGGCGCCGAAATCGGCGACCAGCTCCTCGGTCAGCTCCTCACCGACGACACCACGAATGTCGTACGCCTTCACGATGGCCGACAGGTTCGACACGCCTCTCCCCGATCGTCTCCGATGTAGGCTTCGCAAGCCTCGATACCCGCGAGGGAGCCTACCGACACGTCCGGACGCTCAGGCGCGGCCGGGGAGTACCCGCAGGTGCCCCCGACGGATCTCACCCGTTCTGCGCGGTTCGGGCTGTTCGGGAGGGGGAGCGGTCGGGCGGTCGGACCGCCCTGCCTCGCGCACGGCCTCGGCCAACGCGGTCAGCTCGTCGCTGGACGGTTCGGGGGCAGCGAACTCCCCCTCGTGCCGGACGACCTCCCACCCCTTGGGCGCTGTGAGCCCGAGGGCGTGAGCCTCGCAAAGGTCGTACGAATGAGGCTCCGACGCCGTGGCCAGCGGACCGACCACCGCGGTCGAGTCGCTGTAGGCGTAGGTCAGCGTCGCAACAGCGGGCTCGAGGCAACCCGTCCGCGAACACTTTCGCACGCTCCGCACAGTTGCTCACCATAGCCTGTGCGGAGTGTCCTGTGCCGCCGACACACCGGGAATCTCACGGTGGCGCGGCAGCGTAGGCTTCTCCTCGTGGCTATGGCGAGAGGCTCGCGACAGCGGCAACGGTTCCGCCGCGACCGGCATGGTCGCGGTTTGAGGGGGCCGCTGTTCCCGTCCACGGTGCCTGCCGCGTCGAGCCGCGCGGAGAAGTTCGACGCTCTCGTCCTCGACGCGCTGGAACCGATCGAGGCCCGTTGGCGTCACGACCTCACCGAACTGGACGTGGCTGTCGACGAGGTACCGGAAGTGCGGATGGAGATTCCGTCCACGCAGGTCGACGGCGTGTTGCTGGACGGTCGGGTGCCCCTGTCGCGGCTGGTGCCCGCCGGGGTCGACCGCGACGGCCTGCCCACCCGGGCGAGGATCGTGCTGTACCGCCGCCCGTTGGAGGCCCGGGCCAAGGACCCGACGGAGCTCTCCGAACTCGTCCACGACGTCCTCGTGGAACAGGTGGCCAACTACCTCGGGGTGGAACCGGACATCATCGACGGTGGTTGACGACACCGTCACCGCGGTCGCCGCAGCGACGGGACGGCCGTCAACACCGTGAACAACACCGCCGCGAGCTGCCCCAGCAGCAACACGTCGTGCCGACGGTCGTCGAACCGCACGCGGACCTCGGCCGACTCCGGCGGTACGGCCACCGCCACCTGGCCTCCCCACGCCCGCACGATCGGGAATCCCACGCCGTCGACCGTGGCGCGCCAGCCCGGCTCGTGCGCCGCCGCCACCAGCAGCAACCGTCCTTCCGGACCCTCCGACACGCGAACCCCGATCTCGGGCGGAGCGGCGGCCACCGCGGCCGACGCGGGCGCCGTGAGGAGCTCGGCGTCGGGAGCCTGTCCGGTGACCGACCGGCGAGCCTGCTCGGCAGAGATCAAGGTCGCCGTGCCCGCTTCCGCGGTCAGCCGCAGCACCGTCCGGCCGTCGCTCGTGGCCGGGGCGGGCTCGACGAGGTGTCCCGCCGCGTCGCGGAGCTCTCGACCGTCCTCACCGGGCGGGAGCACGACGTACGACACCCCCGCCGCCGCAGCCGAGGTCACCGCGTCGGCGACCGCGTCGGGCGTCCCGGTGAGCAGATGACGGTGCCAGTCGCGCAGGCGGGCGCCCATCCACTCCGTCGACGGCATCGCGTCGTCTCCGAAGCGTGGCGGGCGCCCCGCGGTGAGCCGGGCAGCGGCCGTGGACTCGCCCGGGTTCGCGAGCTCCAACACCCCGCGTCCGGTGGCCGCGAGGTCGTCGGCGAGCGGTGCCAGCGGTGCGACCGGTCGGTTCTCCAGAGGTCCGCTTCGTCCGCCGAGGACGGCACCGACGGCCAGCGCCAGCACCCCGCCCAGCGCGGCCGCGGTCACCACGCGCTCTCTCGGTGTCCGCCCACCCTCCCGCTCGGGCGTCGACCAGGACAGAAGGAGCGCGAGAAGCAGTCCCGCGCCCACGAACAGCAAGGGCACCCCGACGAACGCGGGCGAGGCGAGCCCGCCCGGGAACTCGGACGTCTCCACGAACGACGTCACGGCGACACCGAACGCTCCCACCGCCACCAGGCCCGCCGCCGGCCACAGGCGACGTGACGGTCGGGAGACGACCGCCAGAAGGGCGGCGATCACGACCACCACCCCGACCGGCGTTCCCCCGGGCCCGCCCGGATCGAGCGTGACGAGCTCGCCCAGGGTCGGAGCATCGGCCGCCGTGCCGTTCACCCCGCGCACCACGAGACCGGGATGCTCCACGAGAACGGGCAACCACGGCAGCAGCAACGCCGGAGGCAGCAGAGCCACGACGGCGAACGCACCGGCCCGAGCCCTGGGCCGGTCGCGGCCCGGCGAGGCGACGAAGACGAACGACGCCACGACCAGGAGCAGGACGCACGACAGCGGCGAGAACGCCGCCACGGTCGCCACGCCGAGCGCACACAGCGCACTCGCGCTCAGCCAGCGCGCACGGACCTCCGTCCAGCCGAGTGCCGCCCCGATGCCGGCCAGCAGGAGAGGCAACAGGACGTGCACCACCACGACGTCGACTCGACCCTGCGCCGCGGCAGCAGTGGCCGGGGGCAGCAGTCCGTAGGCCGCCGCGACCGCCGCTCTGACCCACCGCCCCACCCGCAGTCGCCGGGTGGCGGCGTACGCGCTCAGCGCCGCCAGAGGAACATCGGCCAGCAGCAACAGCGCCACGGCAGCGGCGGGGCCGCCCAACGGCGCCAACGGAGCTCCGAGGACACCCAGCACGGCGAGGGCCGGTGGCGCACCGCCGGAGGCACCACCAGCCACGCCGTGCCATGCGGCGAGGTACTCGCTCCACACCTCACCGAGATCGCCGACCGGCAGAAGCGCGCCTCCGACGAGGGAGACGCCGAGCCGACCGGCGTGCAGGACCGAGGCGACCGTCGCCAGCACGACGACCAGCACCGCAGGCGGCGCCCAACGCGATCGCGACGCTTGCCTCATCCGGGCCTCACCGGACCGGTACAGCCACGCGTCCCCGGCAACACGCCGTTGATCGCGGCATGTTCGACCTCGACACGGGTATCGGCCAGAATGCTCGACGCACCAGACCGGTGACCCGCCCGAGAACCGGGTCGGCCGACCCACCGTTCAAAGCGATGACCAGCGAGCCCGGACAGCGCCGACCACAGCGCAGAAAGGATCGGTGAGGCGACGATCGTGCACGGCAAGTGCCACTCCGCGTACAGAGATGATCAAGGACGCCTACTCTAACGAGCGCACACCGACTCGGGTCACACGGCGCGCTTCTTCAGCTTCCTCCGCTCCCGTTCGGAGAGGCCGCCCCAGATGCCGAACCGCTCGTCGTGAGCCAGGGCGTATTCGAGGCAGTCGTCCCTGACCTCGCACACCTGACAGATCCGCTTCGCTTCCCGGGTCGAGCCCCCCTTCTCCGGGAAGAACGCCTCCGGATCGGTCTGAGCGCACAGAGCGCGCTCCTGCCAATCCTGCTCGTCTGTCACGTCGAAGAGCTCGGTGAGCACACCCAGATCGTCGTCCGGGTGTCCACCCCACTCCATGACGTTCCCCCATTCTCTTCCAGTCGTATCCAACCGCACGTCCGCCTCCTCGCTTCCACGCACTCCCAGGGCCGGCGGTACTGGATGCCCCGACTGCCCCCCTTTTAAGACAGCCGAATGACATCAATGTGATTACACCTGTGTAGTGCGGCCGGGTCAAGCGGAGTAGCAAGGTTGGGGGATACTTGGGACCGCTTGCGCAAGTGGACACGCCGAGAAGACCTCGACCGGTTTGCACCGGTTGCGCCAGACTTCGCAACCAGCCATGAACGGAGAGGACACATCGAACCCGTGCAACGCTCAGTCGTTCGCCCAAGCTTGCTCTTCTACGTCATCCTCGCCGTCACGGTGGCCGGAGGCGCGCTGACCACCACGCTGACGTTCGACGAAATCCTCGAACGTCCGGTCCTTCCGACCCTCGGCATGTTCCTGCTGATCATCGGCGGGTGGGCGCTGTCGCTGACCCTGCACGAGTTCGGGCACGCCTTCGTGGCCTACAAGGGCGGCGACCGCGAAGTGGCCGCCAAGGGCTACCTCTCGATGGACATCCGCCGCTACACCGACCCGGTCATGTCACTGGTGTTGCCGCTGATCATCCTCGCGATCGGCGGTATCCCGCTGCCGGGCGGCGCGGTGTGGATCAACCGCTGGGCACTGCGATCGCGCTCGGTGTCGTCGTGGGTGTCGCTGGCGGGCCCGCTGAGCAACCTCGCGCTCGGCGTCGTCCTCACCGCGGTCGTGGCCACCGTGACGATGCCGCCAGGACTGCTCGCCGGCCTCTCCTACCTGGCGTCGCTGCAAATCCTCGCGTTCGTGATCAACATTCTGCCGGTGCCGGGCCTCGACGGGTTCGGAGCCATCGAGCCCTACCTGTCGCCGAAGGCCCGCGAGTTCGGCGCGAAGGCACGCCCGTGGGCGCCGCTCGTGCTGTTCGCACTCGTGATCGGCGTTCCCGGCGTGGGCCAGGCCCTGTGGTCGGTGACCGACACGGTGTTCGCGGCCGTCGGCGGTGACGCCTTCGCGGCGGCGGTGGGCCAGTACCTCTTCATGTTCTGGCGCTGACCGGGTCGGGCCGGGGCGGCGCGCCTACGCGAACCACGTGGCGGCGCGTCGCGCCACCTGCCTGAGCCCTGCCCGCTCGCCGAAGTAGTTGCCCACCAGACCCACCACCGGCAACGCGCCCAACGCCTGGTGGTAGAAGCGACCGCTGGGCCGTTTCTCGAGCTCGCCGAGGATCGCGACCAGCGACCGCCCGAGCCGCCACAGTGTCCGAGCGCCCGCCTTGACCCCGAGACGAGCACGCCTGCCGCCGCGTTCGGGCAGGTCCTCCGACAACTCGGCGGTCCGCTCGTTCTCCGCGGCGACGTCGTAGCCCCGGTACCGCCCCTCGGCGACGTGGCGCTGGATGTCGCGTTCGAAGAGCACCCAGCCGATCAGCCGCACGCGCTCCGAGACGTCGGTGACACCGTGTTCTCCCGCGATGGCGCACAACAGCAGTCCCTGCGAGGCCACACCCATCGTGTCCTGGACGGGCAGGCGGTCGGACAGCGCACCCAGCAGGCCGGGCGCGGCGGTGAGCAGCGCGGTGACCCGGCCGACCCGGTTCACCCACCAGTCGATCCGGTCGTCGACGTCCATCGCCGTCCACGCGGCCGACCCGGGCACCTTCACCGACTTCAGGGCTTCGGCGAGCCGCGCCCGCACCGTCGCCTCGGTCTCCCCCTCCGCCGACGGCACCGCCTGAGCGGCCGACGCGAACGGATCCGCCTCGCGCAGCGCGTCCACCATCGGCCCGGCCGCCCGCACGAACGGCCGCAGGACTTTGACGACCTGCTCGTCGCTGATCGTCTCCGCCACGGTTACAGCCCCGTTCCCGCTCTCGCCGACGCCCGGCCGAGCGAGCCGCCGAGCGCGATCGTGGCGGGAAGCGCGCCACCCGCCAGCAGAAGCAACGCTCTCCAGTCCACCATGAGGACGCTGTCGCCGCCGGGCCCTTCCACACCCAGCACCAGCAACGTCACGAACCACAGCAGCAACGGCACCATCGCGAGCCTGCGGGAGACGAGCCGCTCCGCCGTGGTCACCAGCAGCGGCGTCGTGAGGGCGGCCACGAGCGCACTGATCGGCACGGGCGCGTCCCCGACCTTCGGCAGCACCACACCGTCGAGCCGCAACGGGAGATAGAAGAGCTCCAGCGTGGCCAGCAGCACCGCGTCCACGCACAGCAGGCCCAGCACCACCCACCGGGACGCGGAGGACGTCTCCGACGCGATCAGCACGCTCACAGACCTCCGAACAGGTCGGTGTCCGCGCCCTCGGCGGACCCGTGGACGAGCACGAAGTACTCGGTGTCGGGCACCGGCTGCGCGATGTCGTTCGACAACGCGAAGCAGTCGGGTCCGACGGTCACCTGGGTCCGGTGAGCACGCAGCGCGTCGAACTTGGCCGCGCGGTGCGCCGAGATGTCGATCCTCGTGGTGATGTCGGCATCGGGTGTGGTGGGCAGCTCCTCGTCCGCGGGGACGCGGAACGGGACCGCGTCGTCGTGTCGCAGGGCCGCCAGCCCGCGCGCGGTGGCCTCCGCGGACGCGACGGTGTGGAACAGGCGGCGCACCCCGTCGGCGCCGCTGCGGCGCCGCACCGCCGCGGTCGTGATCTCGTGAGCCCGGATGTGGTCGGGGTGCCCGTACCCGCCGTGCGCGTCGTAGGTCACCACCACCTCCGGGCGCAGCTCGTCGAGCACGGCCAGGAGCTGCTCCGTCTGCTCCTCCAGCTCCCCGCGGACGAACGCGCGCGGATGCTCGTTCGCCTCCGTGCCCACCATTCCCGAGTCACGCCACCGCCCGGCGCCACCGAGGAAGCGGTGCTCGGTCCAGCCCAACGCGGCACCCGCCTCGCGCAGCTCACCGATGCGGTAGCCGCCGAGCTGGTCACCCGCCCAGGCGCCCAACTGGTCGAGCTCGGCGGGAATGATCTCGCCTTCCTCGCCGAGAGTGCAGGTCACCACCGTGACGTGCGCCCCTTCGGCGGAGTAGCGGGCGATCGTGCCGCCCGTCGTGATGCTCTCGTCGTCCGGGTGTGCGTGAACGAACAGCACCCTGCGGCCGTGTACCGGGATCACAACTTAAGATTAGTTCGTTCGTAGCGTCCCCACACCGGCGCATCTGCACTATCCTCGCGCCGAGTCACAACCACACATCGCCGTGACACCCTAATTCCCCTCACGAAGGGCTTCTGGTGAGCGTAGAAGCAGTATCGCCGCAGTCGGCGAAATCGTCGGAATCCGTGCTGTCCATTTCGGATTTGAAGATCTCGTTCTCGACCGAGGACGGCGTCGTCGAAGCGGTCAAGGGCATCGGGTTCGACGTCGCGCCGGGCGAGATTCTCGCGATCGTCGGTGAGTCGGGATCGGGCAAGTCCGTCACGTCGATGTCCGTGCCCGGTCTCCTGCCGAAGTCCGCGAAGATCAACGGAACGCGCAGGCTCGGGACCATCGACCTCAGCAACATGACGACGAAGCAGCTGCGCAAGCACCGCGGCAGCGACGTCGCCATGATCTTCCAGGAGCCGATGACGGCCCTGAACCCGATGTACACCGTGGGCTGGCAGATCCGCGAAGCCCTGCGCGCACACCAGGACATCTCCAAGCAGGCGGCCGACAAGCGGGCCGTCGAGCTGCTGGAGATGGTCGGCATTCCCGAGCCCGAACGGCGCTTCAAGCAGTACCCCCACCAGCTCTCGGGCGGTCTGCGCCAGCGCGTCGTCATCGCCATCGCCATCGCGTGCGACCCGAAGGTGATCATCGCCGACGAGCCGACGACCGCGCTCGACGTCACCGTGCAGGCCGAGATCCTCGCGCTCCTGCGGAAACTGCGGGACACCCTCAACACGGCGATCGTCCTCATCACCCACGACATGGGCGTGGTCGCCGACCTCGCCGACCGCGTCGTGGTGATGTACCAGGGCGAGATCGTCGAGCAGGCGCCCGTGCACGAGCTGTTCGCCAACCCGCAGCAGGACTACACCAAGCGACTGCTCGCCGCCGTTCCCGTGCTCGGACAGCGCCCGGAAGGCCGGCGACTGCTCGAAGAGCCGCAGGTCGAGGTCGTGGAGACCCCGACGGACGAGGCGATCCGGAAGGTGCACGAGAAGCTCGCCTCGCGTCTCGACGACTCGGCTCCCGCGCTCGACATCAAGGACCTGGTCCTCGAATACCCGGGCAAGGGCCGCCAGGGCAAGAACCGCGCCGTCGACAACGTGTCGCTGCACATCGACCGCGGCGAGATCCTCGGCCTGGTGGGCGAATCCGGCTCGGGCAAGTCCACGGTGGGCCGCTGCGCCATCCGGCTGCTCAAGCCGACGGCGGGCAAGGTCTCCATCGCCGGCAACGACATCACGACGATGTCGAACAAGGAACTGCGGCCGCTGCGGACGTACTTCTCCATCGTGTTCCAGGACCCGGCGTCCACACTGGACCCGAAAATGACGATCGGCGAGTCGATCGCGGAACCGTTGGTGCTGCACAAGATCCTCACCGGCAGGGAACTGGACAAGCGCGTCGCCGACCTGCTCGACAAGGTGCAGCTGTCCGGCCACTACCGCAACCGGTACCCGCACGAGCTGTCCGGTGGGCAGCGGCAGCGCATCGCCATCGCGCGCGCACTGGCGCTGAACCCCAAGCTGCTCATCGCGGACGAGCCGACGTCGGCGCTCGACGTGTCGGTGCAGGCCAAGGTTCTCGACCTGTTCCTCGACCTCCAGCAGCACCTCAAGTTCGCCTGCCTGTTCATCAGCCACGACCTCGCCGTCGTGGACCTGCTGGCCGACCGCGTCGCCGTGATGCAGCACGGCAAGCTGGTCGAGGTGGGCACGCGTGAGCAGGTGCTGCACGCCCCGCAGCAGGAGTACACCAAGCGGCTGCTGTCCGCCGCTCCCGTCGCCAACCCGGAACTCCAGGCCGAGCGCAGGCGGGCCTGGGAGGAAGGCCGGGTCGCGCCGGTCAAGGACTGACGTCCGAACGACCCAGGCTCCGAACGAGACGGGGGTGGCACCGGCCGGTGCCACCCCCGTCTGTCTGTCGGCGTGTCCGCGCCTCAGGAACGCGTGTCCGCGTCTTGGGTACGCGTGTCCGCGCCTCACGCACGCGTGTCCGCGCCGTGCGACGCCAACACGCGTACGCAGGCCGCGGACACGATGTCGGGGTCCCCAGGCGTACGGGAAGTGCGGACACGCGTCCCTAGCGCGCGGACACGCGTTCCTGACGTGCGGACACGCGTACGCAGGGCGCGGACACGATGTCGGGGGTCCACAACGGCGAAGGGGAGCGGCACCGCATCAGCGGTGGCGCTCCCCTTCGCTTGTCCCGGGACCGGGGCCTTACGCCTTGACCTTGCGCTGGCGCGGGTCGAAGGCGTCCCGGAGGCCGTCACCGATGAAGTTGATCGACAGCGAGATCAACACCAGGACGACGAACGGACCGAAGAACAGCCACGGACGACCCGTCATCTGCGCGTAGTTCTCCGAGATGACACGGCCGAGCGAGGTGTCCGGCGGCTTCACACCGAGACCGATGAACGACAGCGCCGCCTCGGCCAACACGGCCTGCGCGACGGCCAGCGTGGCGTTCACGGTGATCGTGCCGACCATGTTGGGCACGAGGTGCTTGAACACGATCCGTCCCGTGCCGGCACCCGACGCCCTGGAGGCCTCGATGAACTCCCGTTGCGACAGCGACATCGCCTCGGCGCGCGTGATACGGACGATCGGCATCCAGGCGAATCCGGCGAGGACCACGGCGACGACCCACCAACTGCCGCTGAACACCTTCACCAGGATCGCGGCGGCCGCGATCGCCGGGATGATCAGGAACAGGTCGGTCAGTCGCGAGATGGCCGAGTCCGCGAACCCGCCCAGGTACCCCGCGAAAGCGCCGAGGACGACACCGATGAACGTCGCCACGAGCGACACCGTGATCGCGATGAGCAGGGAGTACTGCGTTCCCCGCAGAATCTGCGACACCATGTCCTTGCCGACCTGTGTGGTGCCCAGCGGGTGCTCGGCGCTCGGGTCGGCGAATGACGCGAACGACGAGTCCGAGTAGCTGTGCGGCCACAACAACGGCATGATCAGCGCGACCAGCGTGATCAGCAGGAGCATGCCGACACTGATCATCGCGAGCTTGTGCCGCAGGAACTTGCGCAGGACGAGCGCACCCTGGCTACGCGGCTCCGGCAGCGCTTCCGCGCTCAGTGCGCCTTCGGAAATCGGAGGCTTGTCACCGGATTCGGCACCGGTCACAAGCGAGTTCATGTCAGCCAACGCGAATCCTCGGGTCCAGAATGCCGTACAACAAGTCCGCGATCAGGTTCGCGATGATCACCGCAATGGAGATCACCACGATCCAGCCCATCATCACGTTCGGGTCGTTCTTGTTCACGGCCTCGACGAGCACAGCGCCCATGCCGTTCCAGTTGAACACCCGTTCGGTGATGACGGCACCCGTCACGACGGTCACGAAGTTCACCGAGAACAACGTGGTGGTGGGAATCAGTGCGTTGCGGAAGGCGTGCTTGAGGATCACCCGCCGCTCGGTCAATCCCTTGGCACGCGCCGTGCGCACGTAGTCCATGTTCAGCGTCTCCAGCATCGACGAGCGCTGGAAGCGACTGTACGCCGCGAAGCTGATGAACATGATGGACAGCGTCGGCAGGAGGAAGGCACCGGTGTACTTGATGACGAAGTCCCAGAACCCGTCCGACTCCAGCGACTCCGGACTCGTCGTTCTCAGGAACGGGTTGCCGAAGATGTCGTTCAGACCGAGGTTGTTGATGACGGCGTTGAGGTCGATCGCGTAGATCTTCAGCACGATGGCGACACAGAAGATCGGCATCGAGAAGAAGAGGAACGCCAGCGTGGTAGCGGCGTAGTCGATGACGCTGTACTGCTTCACCGCGGCGAGCAGACCGACGGCAACGCCGAGGATGACGGCCAGGATCTCGGCCCCGAGGATCAGACGGATCGACACCGAGAAGGCATCCATGATCTTCGGGAACACCGGCTCCATCGCCGACCCCTGCGCGATCGAGATACCCCAGTCACCGGTGAGGAACCCGCCGAGCCAGTCGAAGTACCTGGGAATCAGCGGTTTGTCCAGGCCGAGCTCAGCAGCGATGGCGTTGATGGACTCTTGATTGATGTTCGGCTGGGTACGCAGCTCCGCGAGAGGGTCGCCCGCTCCGGCCACCATCACGAAGACCAAGAAGCTTCCGATCAGCAGGATCGGAATCGAGATCGCCAGACGGCGAAGGATGTAGAAAACCAGGTTCAACGACTTGCTCCTAGTCCCGGGATCGCCCGGAATTATTTCGTCACCGTCCCGCGCCACGGTAGTGGGGGTCGGGTTCGCGTGAACAGCTACTAACGTCGCCCGTCGGGGACCGATCTGTTGACCGGCCCCCGACGAGTTCAGACGTCAGCCGGTGACGTGTGAAAGGCGCCGACTACTCGGCGGCCTCCCACTCCCCGACGTTCCACAGAGCACCGTTGTACGACTGCATGTACACGCGGTCGATACCACGGAAGGCCCACATCGACGGCGTCTCGAACAGCGGCACCGTGGCGTAGTTCGCCGCGATCGCCTCGTCGGCCGCGATGTAGTTCTTCAGCGCGTCGTCCTCGTTGGTCGCCGAGGTCGCCTTGGCGAAGGCCTCGTCGATCTTCGGGTCGTCCAGGCCCTGCCAGTTCTGGTTGCCGTCGCTGATGTAGATGGCCTTGGACTCGGCCTTGAACGGCGCGGACGACCAGCCGAACAGGGCGATGTCGTAGTCACCCTTGTCGACGCGGCCCTTCAGGAAGTTCGGGTCGGTGTCGTCCTTGATCTCGATGCCGGCAGCCTGAGCCTGCGACTGGATGATCTCGACCGTCTGGCTGCGACGGGCGTTCTCGTTGTGCGAGATCGAGACGGAGAAGCGCACGCCGTCCTTCTCGTAGATGCCGTCGGCGCCCTTCTTCCAGCCGCCCTCCTCGAGGGTCTTCATGGCGGCCTCGGCGCCCTTGTTCATCAGGTCGCCGTAGCGGTCCTCGTAGCCTTCCTCACCGGTGAAGAAGACGATGCTGCCCAGCGGCTCGGCGTCGGCCTGGACCGGCTTGAGCAGCTTGTTGACGATGTCCTCGCGGTTGACGACCTCGAAGAACGCCTTGCGGGCGGCCTCGTCCTTGAAGACGTCGCGCTTCATGTTGAGGTCGAGGTGCTCGTAGGTGAGCTGCGCGGCGGAGGCGTACTTGACGCCCTGCGAGGCCAGGCCCTTGAGGGTGTCGGCCGCGGTGGCGTCCGGCTGGGTCGACGCGGCGACGTCGATCTCACCGTTCTGCAGCGCGGTGGCCATGGCCTTGGTGTCCGGGATCGCGCGAACCGTGATCTCCTTGGGGCCACCCTTGGCGCCGATCCAGTTCGGGTTCTTGTCCAGGACGACCGTGTCGGAGTTCGAGTCGTACGACTTGATCTTGTAGGGGCCGGAGCCGGGCATGATCTCGGGCTTGAAGCCCTTCCACTCGCCCGACCAGAACTCGGCCACCTTCTTGGCGTCGTCCGACTTCGGCTCGACCTCGCGGATGTCGTCGATGCCGAGTTCCTTCTCGACGATGTGCGCCGGCATGAGGCGCACGTCACCGAACATGCCCATGTAGTCCAGGTACGGCTCGCTGAACTCGGCACGGAAGGTCTGGTCGTCGGTGCACTCGGGCGTCATGAGCTCGTAGCCCGTGGTGGACGCGGAGTTGAAGCCCTTGGTCGTGCCGGAGCTGGCGAGCCACGCGAGGTAGAACTCGCGGCAGTCCCACTCGTCGCCATCGGACCACTTCACGCCGGGCTTCGTCTTCCACTCGACGACGAACGGGTCCTCGGAGACCAGCTCGACCGACTCCATCACGTCGGCGTTCACCAGGACCTTGTTGTTACCGTCGAGGACGGTGGGGCCCGTGATGACGCTCGTCAGGATGTAGGTGTTGTACGAGCTGTTGGCGTCCGCGGTGTTGTTGTTGTACGCGGAGTAGCCCTCGTCGATGGCCACCGTAACGGGGTCCATCTCCGGGACGTCGGCGAGCTTGAAGTTGTCGCCCTCCTGAGCCTTGCCCTCCGCCATGCTCGCGGCGTCGACGGTCGAGCCGCTGTTCGCATCCGCGTCGTCGCCGCCCCCGCACGCGCTCAGCACGAGCGCTGACGCGGCGAGCATCGACCACGCGGAGATAGCCTTCGATCTCCTCATTAAGTGTGCCCTCCTAGCACTGGGTCCCGGACTTCTGGTTGGGACCCAACTCTCCGGTTAGCGCCGGAGCTTATGACACGCCCATCACACTCGATTGGCGCACTGCGGGGGAACGCTAAGAAGGATGACCACCATCGGTCAGCACTTCTCCGAGGATCGTGACCAAAGGGTGACATCTTTCCAGCGAACGCAACATACCGCAGTAACGATCCGTAAGCAGTCACTGCACTGACCAGCGGTTGGTTACGTCGATCGCCGCGCCGCGTGCGTCCGGCGCGGTGAACGGCTCTCGACCGTTCGTCAGCGGGGGGCGCGGGTCCAGTTGACCGCAGTGGAGAACGGACCCACGAGTTCGGGCCCCGGAGTCACGCCGGACACCCCGGATCCCACCGCCAACGTGTCGGCGCGCTGGAACAGCGGCACGGACACACTCGCGTCCCACACCGTCGGCTCGACCTTGGCGAGGCTCTGCTTGAGCGGCGTCTCACCGGTCAGCGCGGCGTCCAACGCGGGCTGGAGATCGGGGTCGCAGAAGCCCGCGGGGTTGGCGGGCACCACCGGCTCGGACTCGGACTCGGCGTCGGCAGTGTCGGTTGTGGACGTTTCTTCCGAACCGTCCGTTGTGTCCTTCGGCGTCGTCGTCGAGGCCGCTGTGGACGTGGCGTTCCCGTTGCCCGCAGAGCCTTCCTCGGTGTTCTCGGTGTTCTCGGTGTTCTCGGTGTCCTCGTCCTCCTCGGACTCGGTCCCGCAGCCGAACCACGAGGCGGCGGTGGTGGCCGGGTCGGCACTCAGTGCCCTCGGGATCACGGCGATGTCGATGCCCACCTGTCCGTTGGTGGGGACCGGCTCTCCCGCCGGCCCGCCGTCGAGATCGACGGGCGCCGCCAGTGCCGAGCCGAAGAGTTCCTTCGAAGGCGGGTGGACGGGCGTGACCTCGATCCCGTGCGCGATGAGCTGTTCGGTGAGGGCCTGCGTGATGCGCTGGTACGGCTGCTTCTGCCCCGGGGAGGCGACCACGAGCGACAGCGTCCGGCCGTCCTCGTCGACCCAGCTACCGGCCTTCCGCTCGTATCCGGCCTCGGCCAACAGCTTGTGGGCCCGCTTGGTGTCGCGCTTCAGCGGAGGTCCCGCGCCGGGGATCGTGTGCTTGTAGTCGGGGGACGACGGCGGCAACACCTGTGCACTGGCGCGCAGCGACGCCGAGTCGCCGCCCTGCGTGCCCTCGTCGATGAGCGCGTTGCGGTCGAGCAACGCGGAGACGGCCTCGCGCACCTTCTCGTCGGCCAGAGCCGGTCCCACGGGCCGCAGCACCACGTCGACGACGTACGGCTGGGCCACGCTGTGCAGGCTCACGTGGTCGCCCAGGTCGGCCAGCAGTGCTCGGGTGTCACCGTTGACGCCACCCAACGCGAACTGGGCGCTTCCGCTGCGCAGTGCCGAGACCATGCCCGGGCCGTCGGAGCGCTGGAGCACGATGCGGTCCACCGCGGCGGGCTTCTCCCAGTAACGCTCGTTGCGCTCGATCACGATCTCGCCGCGCGCGGTGTCGATCTTCTTGATGGCGAACGGTCCGCCGTAGGCCGGGAAACTCTCGCTCAGGACCTGCTGCCATCCCCCGGGCGCGTCCTTCAGGACGTGCGCGGGCAGGAGGTTGGCGAACAGCGTCTTCCAACCGGGGTACGGGTCGCTGAAGGTGACCCGGACGAGCTTGCCGCCCTCGCCGGGCTCGATCGACTCGATCAACTCGTATCCCGCGGAGTTCGCCACACCGGGCTGCGACGTCATGGCCTCCGCGAGGTACAGGAAGTCCTCGACCGCGATCGGTGCACCGTCCGACCACGATGCCTCGGGCCGGATGCGGTACTCGACCGTGAACGGCTCCTCACTCGTCACCTCGGCCGAGGTCATCAGACTGTCGTCGAGTACCGGCTCGCCCTCGGCGTCGGGCCGGAAGACGGACGGCAGCAGCAACTGCGACAGCGCCGTGGTCACCGTCGACGCGTCGGCGAGCGCGTGCGGGTTGTACCCGCCGACGATGTCGTCCACGGTGGCCACGATCTGCGACGCCGTCTCGGTGGGCGGCGGGGCCTGCGACGACGAACTGACCACTGGGGGCGGCGGGGTGTTCGAGCACGCGGCCAACCCGCCCGCGAGCACCAGCGCCAGCACGGCCCTCCACGGCCTGGCCCTGCCTCCGTTCGCTCGCACGCCGCAGCCCCTCCCTGCTTGTTCGACACCGTTCGCCCGGTCACGTCGACCGTGCCCGCCGCTCATCCGGCACCCGACGCGCCCGTTCGGACGATTCGGTGTACCGACCGAATCGCCCGTCCTGTTCCCCTGTGTGGCTGACGCGCGAACGCACCATGCGGTTCCACAGTTTCTCAGGAGGCCACGTCGGCTCCGTGTCAAGGGCCCGATGACGCGTTCACCGAGCGTGGCACACCGTGGACCGTCAGGCGTTTCGGTCGCGGCTACGGGCCCGGGAACGCTCCTTGGCGCGCTGGGTGCTGTCCAGCACCACCTTGCGCACGCGGATGGTCTTGGGCGTCACCTCGACGCACTCGTCGACGGAGCAGAACTCCAGTGCCTCCTCCAGGTTGAGGGTGCGGGGACGGGCGAGGCGCTCCAGCTCGTCACCCGTCGACGAACGCATGTTGGTGAGCTTCTTCTCCTTCGTCGCGTTGATGTCGAGGTCCTCCGCACGGGGGTTCTCGCCGACGACCATGCCCTCGTAGACCTCGGTGCCGGGTTCGACGAAGAAGGTGCCACGATCGGCGAGCTGCAACAGCGCGTACGTGGTGACCGGGCCGGAGCGGTCGGCGACCAGCGAGCCGCTCTGCCGCGTGCGGATCTCGCCCGCCCACGGGAAGTAGCCCTCGAAGATGTGGTTGGCGATGCCGGTGCCCCGCGTCTCGGTGAGGAAGTCGGTGCGGAACCCGATGAGCCCGCGCGACGGCAGGACGTACTCCAGCTTGATGCGGCCGGTGCCGTGGCCGTCCATCTGCTCCATGCGGGCCTTCCGCGCGGCGAGCAGCTGCGTGATGGCGCCGAGGTGCTCCTCGGGCGCGTCGATGTACAGGCGCTCGAACGGCTCGTGCAGTGTGCCGTCGATCGTGCGCGTGACCACCTGGGGCTTGCCGACGGTCAGCTCGAAACCCTCCCGGCGCATGGTCTCGACGAGGATGGCCAGCGCCAGTTCACCCCGGCCCTGGACCTCCCACGTGTCGGGCCGTTCGGTGGGCAGGACACGCACGCTGACGTTGCCGATGAGCTCGGCGTCGAGCCGGGCCTTCAGCAGTCGCGCGGTGAGCTTGTCGCCGCCGCCGCGTCCCGCGAGGGGTGAGGTGTTGACCCCGAACGTCATCGAGATGGCGGGCTCGTCCACCGTGATGCGCGGCAACGGCTCCGGGTGGTCCGGATCGGCGAGCGTGTCGCCGATCGTGATGTCGGGAATACCCGCGATGGCCACGAGGTCGCCCGCTTCGGCCTCCTCCGCGGGTACCCGGGTGAGCGCCTCGGTGACCAGCAGTTCGGAGATACGCACGTTCCGCGCCGAGCCGTCCTCGCGCAACCACGCCACCGTCTGTCCCTTGCGCAGCCGGCCGGAGTGGATGCGGATGAGGGCGATGCGGCCGAGGAAACTCGACGCGTCGAGGTTGGTGACCAGCGCACGCAGAGTCGCGTCCGGGTCGGCCTGCGGAGCCGGGATGCGGTCGAGCAGCACCTCGAACAGCGGGTCGAGGTTGTCGCTGTCGGGCAGCTGACCGTCGGCCGGGCGGTCGAGACTCGCCAGGCCCGAGCGGGCGGAAGCGTAGACGACCGGCATCGACAGCACGGCGTCGAGCGCGTCGTCGTCCATGCCCTCGATCTCGCCGGCCAGTTCGAGCAGCAGGTCCTGGGTCTCCTCGACGACCTCCGCGATGCGGGCGTCGGGCCGGTCGACCTTGTTGACCACGAGGATGACAGGCATGTGCGCCGCGAGTGCCTTGCGCAGCACGAAACGGGTCTGCGGCAGAGGCCCCTCGCTGGCGTCGACGAGCAGCACGACCCCGTCGACCATGGAGAGGCCGCGCTCGACCTCACCGCCGAAGTCGGCGTGGCCCGGGGTGTCGATCACGTTGATCGTCACCGAGCCGTCCGCCGTGGCCCGGCGGATGGCGGTGTTCTTCGCGAGGATCGTGATGCCCTTCTCGCGTTCCAACTCGCCGGAGTCCATGACTCGCTCGACCGGTTCGGAACGTTCGGCGAAGGCGCCGGACTGCCGCAGCATGGCGTCGACCAGAGTGGTCTTGCCGTGGTCGACGTGCGCCACGATGGCGACGTTGCGGAGGTCGGTGCGGACTTTCTGAGCGGCGGCTGTGGGCACGCGGGAGCTCCCTGGTAATCAGAAATGATGGTCGACCAAACGGACTCGACGGCCCCGGCGTGGTCGGTGACCAGCATAGTCACAGTCCGATGGCGCTCCGTCCCACCTGCCTTTCCGGCCCCCGCCGCCTAACCTCGGCACCGTGGGCAAGAAGAAGCAACCCAGCCCCGACGACCCGAAGGCCGTCGTCCGCAACCTCATGAAAGCGGGCAAGGTCAAGAAGAAGTGCTGCCGGTCGAAACCCCGCTGCGACAGGTGTCCGGTGCGGGCGCTCAAGAAGGCGGAGAAGAAGGCGCGAAAGAAGGCGGAGAAGGACCTGCTGAAGGCCCACGAGAAGGACAGGAAGAAGGCCCGCAAGAAGGCCGACAAGGCCGACAAGAACGCCCTGGCGAAGACGCGCGAGCAGGCTCTGCGGACGCCGGAGCCGACGCACTCGACGGCCTGACCTGCACCGACGCGTGCGGACGCTAGCGGGTGAGTGCCTCGTTCAGGGACCGCAGTTCGGGCCCCGTGCGGGTGGCCGAGAACTCGATGACCTCGTGGTGCGCCAGATGCCGGAGGAGCAGCGGATCGCCCGCGAGCACCGCCTCCAGCTTGCCGAGCGACATGGGTCTCGCGAGCAGCACCTCACCGCGGTGGTCCGCCCGGCGTCCGGACGCGAGGAAGTTGCCGCGGTCGTATTGCTTGGCGAGCCATTCCGCGTGGTCGGGGATCGCGTAGTCGATCTCGGGCGGTGGCGCCGTGTAGGTGAGCAGAACGACGAACATACCTCCACGGTAGGTCGATGAGTCTTACATCACACGATGGAGTGGTCCGCCATCGATCCATCGCCTATTCGGGACTGATCCGCGCCAGCAGGTCGGGCAGGAACGCCTGGTCCGCGGGCAACCAGTCGAGCTCCACGAGCTCGGACGCCGTCACCCACCGCAACGCCCGGTGCTCCACCGCTCGGGGCTCGACGGCGCCGTCCAGCGTCACGGCGTAGACGCGGAACAGCATGCCGTTCGGCAGGGTCACCTCGGCGCCCACCCGGTCGCCCACGACGACGTCGACGCCGAGCTCCTCCCGGCACTCGCGTCGCAGGCCCTCGACGTCGGTCTCCCCGGGTTCGACCCGACCGCCCGGGATCTCCCAGAGGCCCGCCACGTCCTCCGGAAACGCCCGCTGCTGCACGAGCAGCCGACCGTCACGCACCAGGGCCGCGCCCACCACCACCGTCGCGCTCGGTCCCGTCGCGGGTCCGGCGGATCGCTCGTCAGTCGTCACAACTCGGACAACCTACCCGCGACGGTGACGCCGCGGCCGCCCGACCGGGTCACGGCTCGACGGTGGCGATGCCGTCCGCGTCGAGGGACAACGCCACCCGGTCGCCGGGCACCGCCCTGCTCGTCATCGCGGCGACCGCGTTCACCTCGGCCGCCCCGGGGAGATCGACCTCCGGCCGCACCAGCAACCGGACGTGGTCTCGCCGGTGCACCCGGGTGAGCACCTCGCCGCACAACGGGCCGCCTGCCTCGGTGGAGTCGGTGGTCCGGTCGAGTTCGACCGCCCGCACCGCGTTCGGCCGCAGGCCCACCACCACGTCGCCGGTACCGCACCACGGCAGCGACACCTCACCGAGCGCACACCGCACGCGCCCGTGCTCCGCACGCCCGGGCAGGAACGTCGTCACGCCGAGGAACCGGGCGATCCGTTCGTCGACGGGCCTGCGCCACACGTCGAGGACGTCGCCCACCTGCCGGATCGCTCCCCGGTCGAGCACCGCGATCCGGTCGGCGAGCGTGAACGCCTCCTCCTGGTCGTGCGTGACGAGCAGAGTCGTCGTCTTCGTCCGCCGCAACAGCTCGGTCACCTCGATCGCGAGCTGCTCGCGCAGCTCCGCGTCGAGGCCCGACAGCGGTTCGTCGAGAAGCAGCAACCGGGGCCGGGGTGCCAGCGCCCTCGCCAGGGCCACGCGCTGGGCCTCACCCCCGGACAGGGCCGTGATCTTGCGCCGCTCGTAGCCGGAGAGGCCGACCAGGTCGAGCAGCGTGCGCACGCGCTCGCTCTGGGCCGCCCGGTCCATGCCGCGCATCCGCAGGCCGAACGCGATGTTGCCCGCGACGTCGCGGTGCGGGAAGAGCTGCCCGTCCTGGAAGACCAGACCGAAGTTGCGCCGGTGGACGGGCACCCCGGCGAGGTCCTCGCCGTCCCAGCACACACGCCCGCTCACGGCGGGTTCGAGTCCCGCGATCGCCCGCAACAGGGTGGACTTGCCCGACCCCGACGGGCCGAGCAGGGCGAGCACCTCGCCGTCCGCGATCTCCAGGTCGGCGTCGCGCACCGCGACCACCTCGCCGTAGGAGACGGAGACACCCGTGACCGTCAACATCAGAACTCTCCCAGCCGCGCGTGCGGGGCACGCACGCTCTCGATCAGCGCCGCGACGAGCACCGTCACCGCCATCAGCAACGCGCATCCCGCGTACGCCATCAGGTGGTTCAGCTCGCCGGGCCGGTTGATGAGGTCCGCGACGGCGACCGGCAGGGTGGGCGCGTCGGGCCGCGCGAGGAAACTCGTGGCGCCGAACTCCCCGAGCGCGACGACGTACCCGAAGGCCGCCGCCGCGATGAGGGAACGGGCGACGAGCGGGAAGTCGACCTCCCGCCACACCCTCGCGGGGCTCGCGCCGAGCGTCGCGGCGGCCTGGCGCAGCCGCTCGTCCACCGAACGCAGCACCGGCAGCACGAGCCGCACCACCATGGGGATGATCACCAGCGCTTGGGCGAACGGCACCAGCAGCGGCGACGTCCGCAGATCCCACGGCAGATCGCCCAGAGTCACCAGGTACCCGAAGCCCACGGTCACCGCCGACACGCCGAGGGGCAGCATCAGCGCCGCATCGGTGAGCTCCCCGGTCGTCCTGGCGGCCCGGCTCGGCGAGCGGCGCAACACCACCACCGTGACGGCCGCCAGCACGCCCACGACGAGCGCGAGCATCGTGGCGTCGGACGCGGTGCGCAGCGAGTTCAGCGCCGCGTCCCACCCGGTGACGTTCAGCGCCCCGTTCTCCCCGGCCCCGGACAGGGCGCGGTAGCCGTCGAGCGTCCACCCGTCCCGACCCGACAGCGAGCGGACCAGCAGCGCGACGATCGGCGTCAGCAGCAGAGCCAGCACCACCGCCGCGGCCGCCACCACTCCCCACTCGCCGCCCTCCGGTCTGCGGGCGGTGTGCCGGGCCGCACGGAGTTGGGCCGCGGCCTCGTTGCGGCGGCGGGCCACCGCGCCGACCACCAGCGCGGCGACGACGGCGACGAGTTGCACCAGCGACAGCGCCGCCGCCCCGGAGAGGTCGAGGAGGTTCACCGTGCGCAGGTAGATCTCGGTCTCCAGCGTGCGGTACCGGTTGCCGCCCAACATGAGCACCACGCCGAAGCTCGTGGCGCAGAACAGGAAGACGACGGCGGCGGACGCCGACACCGCGGGCAGCAGGGCCGGCAACGTCACGGTCCGGAACGCCCGGAACCGCGACGCGCCCAGGGAACGGGCCGCGTCCTCGACCCGCCGGTCGAGATGCGACCACAACCCGCCGACGGTGCGGGCGACGACGGCGACGTTGAAGAACGCGTTCGCGACGACGATGCCGAGCACACCGCTGTCGGGCCACAGCGCGCGGAACGCCAGGCCCACGACCACGGTCGGCAGCACGAACGGCACCAGCACGAGGGTGCGGACGACGGCGATGCCGGGCAGGCGGACCCGCGCCAGCAGGAACGCCAACGGGAACCCGGCGACCAGCGCGACGACCGTGGCTCCCAGCGCCTGCACCACGGTGAACGCCGCGAGTCGCCACGTCGACGCGTCGGCGAGCGTCTCGGCGACCCCGCCGTCGCTGAAGCCGAGCCGGATGATGGCGACGACCGGCCAGGCGAAGAAGAGCCCCAGGAACACGACGGGCAGCACGCCCAGCGCACCGACCGCCGTCGCCCTCCGCAGCCCGGGCCGGGATGTCAGCCCTCCAGCAACCCGCGCCATTGCTTGATCCACTGTTCGCGGTTGGCCTGCACCTGCTCACCCGACAGCGAGATCGGCTCGCGAGGCAGCGGCGCGGCCTGGGCCCAGCCCTCCGGCAGGGCGACGCCCTCCCGGGTCGGGTAGACGAACATGTTCTCGGCGACGGTCGACTGGAACTCGTGCGACAGCAGGAAGTCGATCACCTTGCCCGCCTCGTCGGGATGCTGCGTGCCCTCCAGCACGCCCGCGTACTCGACCTGCCGGTAGCAGGTGTCGAGCAACGCCTTGGTGCGCGGCGTGCCGTCGGGACCGATCTCGGCGGCGGGCGACGACGCGTACGACAGCACGATCGGCCGGTCGCCCTCGCCGGAGGATCCCGAGAAGTCCTGCGTGTAGGCCTCGGTCCACCCGCTGACGACCTTCACGCCGTTGTCCTTGAGCTCACCCCAGTACTCGCGCCAGCCGCCGTCCTCACCGAACTCCGACACGGTGGCGAACAGGAACGCCAGCCCGGGCGACGACGTCGCCGGGCTCGGGACCACGAACAGGTCCTCGTACTCCGGCTCGGTCAGGTCTTCGAGGCTGGTCGGCTCGGGCACGTCGTTCTCGGCGAACCACTCGGTGTCGATGTTGACGCACACGTCACCGACGTCCACCGCCGACAGCCGCTGCTGCGGGTCGACGGCGTAGCGCTGCGGGCCGCGATCGGCCTCCGGCGACGTGTACGGCTGGAAGACGCCTTCCGAGAGCGCCCGCGACGCGAACGTCGAGTCGATGCCGAACGCGACGTCGGCGATGGGATTGTCCTTGGTGAGCACCAGCTTGTTGGTGAGCTCGCCCGCGTCGCCTTCCTTGCGCACCTCGATCCGGACTCCGGCCCGCTGCTCGAACGCGTCGACGACCTCCTGCGGGACGGCCCACGACTGGTGCGTGACGAGGGTCACCGTGACCGGCCCGGTCTCCTGTTCCTCCTCGCCGCCGATGACCGTGCACCCGGCCGTCAGTGCTCCGGCCGAGAGCAGCGCGAGCGCCGCGCGCAACGACGTTGACCACTGGCCCGACCTCTGGCCCATCAAGCCTCCTCGCGTGGCCGCGCAGGAGGTTGTGTGAAGCGACCTTCCTGCGTCGGCATGATCCGAATCAGGTGCGGACGGTCGTGGGCCGCGTGCCCACCTCTCAGCCCGGCGCGCCGAACTCCCGTGGCAGCGTGCAGCGTACCCGGCCGCGTACCACGATTGGCCCATGACGGAGTTGTTGAGTGACGAGAGCATCGACGAGGCCCTGCGCACGCTGCCGGAGTGGCGACGTGCGGGCGACGCGATCGAGCGCACCACCGAGCTGGCGAGCTTCCCCGCCGCCATCGATGCGGTGAACCGCGTCGCCGAGCGCGCCGAGGCCGCGAATCACCATCCGGACATCGATATCCGTTGGCGCACAGTGACTTTCCGCCTCAGCACCCACTCCCACGGCGGGATCACCGACAAGGACGTCGCGTTCGCCAGGGAGGTCGACGAGGTGATATCGAGCGTGTGATTCGTACCGATTCGGGCAACTCTCGCGGGGACGCCGAACGTTAGGCGTGGTGAGGACCGATCACCTGGAACACCGAGGGGAGTGCGCGATGATTCGCTTTGTCCGGCGTGTGCCGATCGCGTCGGCGCTGGCTCTGCTGATGGTTCTGACGGTGGGTGCGGCGCACCCCGCAGGCGCGGAGCCGACGGAGACAAAGCGACCTCCCGAGAGCGCCGCCACCGCGCCGTCCGACGAGGTGATCCAGGCACTCGTCGTCGGCGGTACGGCCTTCGCACTGATGATCGCCGCCGCGGCGGCGGTGCTGTTCTACACGGCTCGCCGTCGGGCGGACGACCCGATGTGATCACGTCGCCCTCGGAAGGCCCACCGCGGTCTTCCGAGGGCACCATGCTCCGTTCGTGGTCGCGCGTAACGAAATGCTTGATCAGAGCGGTGAGCAGGGTGTCGAGGCACACCGGAGGACAGCCATGCACCGCAACGCTCCTGCGCTCACCCCGAACCAGCGCACCGTGGTCGTCGCAGTCGCCACCGCGATCACGTTCCTGCTCCTTCTCGTGCTGGGTGCGCTGGGATGACACTCGCGCGATGAGAGAACTCTCATGACGGGTTCATCGAGGTCCCACGGGCGCGTTCCACCCTGTACGGAATGACCCCGATCTCCCCCTCGCCCCGCGCTCGTGACCTGAACCTGTTGCTCGGTGAGTCCGCGAGGGACCTCGTGGGCACCGTCGTCGAGGCCACCGCCGAGGGCGTCGCCGACTCGGTGCGACCGACGTCGGTGACCGTGCGGCCCTCGGGAGACACGCTCGTGCGCTACGCCGTCGCCGTCCGCCGGCGCGACCCCCCGATCGTCCGCGAGACGCTCGTCGCCGCGACCGGAGGGCTCGTGCCCGAGGGTGCCGCGGTCGTGGCGGGTGACGTCCACGGCGAGTCCGTCGAGGTCGGTCTGTGGCGCTGGCCGCACGACCCGGCCCTGCCCGCGCTCGCCCGCGCCGTCGACGGTGAGGGTGTGCGTGCGGTGCTGGCGCGGGCCGGTGTGCCGTCGGCGCGGTCGGCGAGCGTCGCCGTGCAGACCTACCGGCCCGGGCGGCGCGCGGTGCTGGCCATCACGACCGGGTCCGAGCGGCTGTTCGCCAAAGTGGTCCCGCCGGGGGAACTGGCGGGCCTGCGCGAGCGCCACGAGCTGCTCGCGGATCACCTCCCGGTTCCCCGGCTGCTGGCCACCACCGACGACGGGCTCGCGCTCATGCCCGCCCTGCGCGGAACGTCGGGCCGGACCGCCCTGCGGCAGGGGCAGCCGATGCCCGACGCGGCGGCGCTGGAGGCGCTGCTCGATCGCCTCCCCGGCGACCTCGTCGCGATGGGGAAGACGTCCGATCACCGTCGGCGGGCTCGGCACTACGGGGCCGTGCTCGCGCTCACCGCGGGCAACGACGGCGTGCGGGCGACCGAGATCGCCGACCGGATCGCCGACGCCGACGTCGGGGAGTATCCCGTCGTCGCCGTGCACGGCGACTTCTACGAGCACCAGCTCCTCCTCGACCACGGGACCGTGACGGGGTTGCTCGACGTCGACACGGCCGGGCCGGGACGACGGATCGACGACTGGGCGAACCTCCTGGCGCATCTCGCGATCACCGACACGCCGCACGCTCGCTCCTGGGCCGACCACGTCCTGCACCACGTGCGGGAACGCGTCGACGTCGCCCATCTGCGGCCCCGGGTCGCCTCGGCGGTGCTGGGTCTCGCCACGGGGCCGTTCCGCACCCAGCGCAGCGACTGGCGCGAGCGCACCCGTCGGCGCATCGCCCTGGCCGAAGAGTGGCTCACCGGTTCATGAGAAGCCCCTCATCCGGCTCTCCGGATCTTCTCACCGCCGTTCGCGAATCTGGATCACGTCAGAGACGAACACCTCCACGAGGAAGGGACAACACCATGGCTGCACGTCCGAACTGGAAGATCCTGACCGTCGGCGCCGCGCTGGCGGGCCTGGGAATCACCGGCACCGGCATCGCGATGGCCGACGGCAACGGTGACGACGCCGCGCGCGTCCAGCCGATCGAGGTCACCGCGGCACCGTCGCAGGCCGCGGACGCGGCTCCGGCACCGAACGCGGGCGACGCCGAGGGCAAGACCGGGGCGGCCGATCAGGACAGCCCCGACAACACGCCCGACGACAACTCGCCCGACGACAACTCGCCCGACAACACGCCCGACGACAACTCGCCGGACAACACCCCGGACGACGGCAGTGCCGACGACACTGCCGACGACACTGCCGACGACGACACCCCGGACAACGGCTGACCTGCCTCGCCCCGCCTGCCGGACTCACCTCCCGCGAACCCGGCAGGCGGGCTCAGTCGCGGTCCTCCAACCGGTAGCCCATGCCCCGCACCGTGGTGATCCGGTCGCTGCCGAGCTTGCGTCGCAGATACCGCACGTACACGTCGACCACGTTGGAGCCGGGGTCGAAGTCGTAGCCCCAGACCTGGCTGAGCAGCTGCTCGCGCGAGAGCACCTGGCCGGGATGGCGCAGGAACGTCTCGGCGAGCGCGAACTCGCGGGCCGACAGGTCCACCGTCTCGGTCCCCACGTGCGCCCGTCGGGTCCGGAGGTCCAGTTGCAACCCGCCGTACGACAACACGGTCGGCTCGCTGGCGCGGTCGGACACCAGCCGCAGCCGGACCCGTGCGAGCAGCTCCTCGAACCGGAACGGCTTGGGCATGTAGTCGTCGGCGCCGCCTTCCAGACCCGCGACGGTGTCCTGCACCGAGTCCCGCGCCGTCAGGATGATCACCGGGATGGCACAGCGCTCCGACCGGAGCTTGCGCAGCACGGTGAACCCGTCCATCCCCGGCAACCCGATGTCGAGCACCATCAGGTCGAACGACCCGGTGAGCGCGTACTCGTACGCGGCCGGGCCGTCCTCGACGACGGTGACCGCGAATCCGTTGGCCGTCAGGCCCTTGTTGACGAACGCGGCGATTCGGGGCTCGTCCTCCGCGACCAGGATGCGGCTCATCGTCCTCCCTCCGTGTGCCTGCCGGGGTGCGGCGGCGCCGCCACCACGGGCACCTCGACCGTGAACATGGCTCCCTGCCCGGGTTCGCTGTCCAGCGTCACCCGGCCCCCGTGGGCGGCGGCGATGGCCCGCACGATCGACAGGCCCAGCCCCGCGCCCTCGGACCGGCGGCCCGAGCCGCCGCGCGCGAACCGCTCGAAGATCCGTTCGCGGTCCTCCGCCGAGACTCCGGGTCCGGAATCCTTCACGCTGAACCGCACCATCCCGCCGCTGCTGTGGGACGAGAACGCGATGCGCCCACCCACCTCGGTGTGGCGGGCGGCGTTGTCCGCGAGCGCGACGACCGCCTGGGTGATGCGCTGCGGGTCCAGCACCGCCTCGGTGTCGGCGACGTGGTCGAGCACCCACTCACGCTCACCGAGGCCGGTGATCTTGTCGAAGACGGACGACGTGAGCGCGGCGACGTCCACGGGCTCCGCGCGCAGGAACTCCGGCTGCTCCGATTTCGCGAGCAGCAGCAGGTCCGACACCATGCGGTTCATCCGCATCAGCTCGTCCTCCACGAGCGCGAGCGTGCCCGCCACGTCGTCGGGGTCGCTGGTGTCGAGCACCTCCAGATGTCCCCGCACGATGGTGATCGGGGTGCGCAGCTCGTGCCCGGCGTCGTCGACGAACCGGCGCTGCACGGCGACGGCGTTCTCCACGCGGTCGAGCATCGCGTTGACCGTGTCGACGAGCTCGCCGATCTCGTCACCGGGACGACGGGAGGCTTGGGGGATGCGCCGGGAGAGGTCGGTGTCGGTGATCGATCGGGCCGTCGCCGTGATGTCCCGCAACGGCCTCAGGATCCGCCCCGCGACCACCCAGGCGCCCGCGGCGACGAGGAGGATCGTGGCCGCACCGGCTCCGGCCATCAGGCGGGCGATGTCGTTGACGTCCTCGCGCTCCTGGTCGGCGAAGTAGGCGGCGACGATCACGCCCCGGCGAGGGTCCTGCGCGAGGCTCACCGGCACCGCGATGTAGCGCACCTCACCGGCCGCGCTCTCGTAGAACCCCTCCTTCGGCCGATCGACGGTCGCCACCAGGTCGGTGAAGGCCCGATCGTTGGCCAGCAACACCGGCGCCTGCTGGCGGCTCTGGTAGGCGAACGTGCCGTCGATGTAGCCGAGGAACTTCTCGTTGGGTCGCGCGAGGTTGTAGGTGATCGCGACTTCGAGCACCTGGTCCACCCCGGAGAAGGCCTGCCCCGTGGACGGGTCGATTCCGCTCTGGGTGAGGTTGGTGAACTCCTCGATCTCACTGCGGAGCGCTTCGTCCATGCGCGCGTCGACGTCGTCCACCGACAACCGCCACGTCACGAGTGTCAGGACGGCCAGTGCCACGAACACCAGCAGCAGCATCCAGGCGATGATCCGGGCCCGCGCGGTGGACAGCGCGCGACGTCGGGGCGCGGAGGCGGGCTCGGCCTGACGCCGCCGCGAACGGGAGAGCGTCATCAGTCGTCGTCCGCGTCGTCATCGTCGTCGTCATCATCGTCGTCGTCGCCGAAGTCGTCACGATCGTCGACGTCGTCCAGCGCAGGCGGCGGAGCCACCATGCCGTCGTCATCGTCATCGTCATCATCGTCATCGTCGTCGGCGTCGTCCTCGTCGTCGCCAGGAGCCGGAGACGGGGACGTCGACGCCTCACCGCCGGGCGGCACTTCGGGAGTACTGACGGTGATCGGCTGGGGCAGCGGCGGCGGGGGCTCGGACCGCGTCAACAGCAACACCACCGCGAGCACCGCACCGACCGCGAGCAGGGCCGACCCGATGACCAGCGGACGTTTCACGCGGCCGATTCTAGGTTCGGCCACATGGAACAGTCGTGAGACGACGATGAGAGCCCTCTCATCCGGCGACGTCAGGCCCGGGTGGCGACGAACACGAACTCCCGTCCCGGCCGGTCGGGCGCGTCACGCACGTCGTCGACGCGGTAGCCGGTCGCGCGCAGCGACTCCTCCACCTCGGCCCGCTCCCGGAACCGGAGGGTGGAGTCGGACGTGAGCGTCGTGCCGTCGGCGTCAAGCACATAGGTCCAGCGAAACGACACCAGCGGCTCGGCCACGTCGAGCACCTCGCACCAGGAGCGCACCCCGCCCACTCCGGGCACGTGGGCCTGGTCAAGCGTGCGCTCCGGTGTCCAGTTCTCCCAGGCCCGGCGAGCGGGGTCGCGCGTCTCGAAGACCAACCGTCCACCGGGCCGCAGCGCCGCGTGGATGGCGAGAAGCGTCTCGCGCCACGCATCCTCGGTCAGGAACACCTGCGCCACGTTCGCCGTCATCGTCGCGAGGTCGGCGTCGACCCGCGGCACGGTGGTGGCGTCGCCGAGCAGCCACCGCACCCGGTCGGCGAACGGTTTGGCCGCCGCGACCTTCAACGAGGCCGCCGCCGGATCGACGCCGACGACCTCGTGACCGCGCTCGGCGAGCAGACACGCGAACGTCCCCGTGCCGCATCCGACGTCCAGGACCCGGCGGGCGCCGAACTCCTCGACCATGGCGAGGTACGGCTCCAGATCGCTCCGATCGGGGTCGAGCGGGTCGTAGAGCGGGGCGAGCCGCGGGTCCGCGTAGAGGGCGTCGGGCATGCGGCGACGCTAACGCGGCACGGCAGCCCGCGGCGATCGGTTTTCCGGCAGCCCGCACTTGACGACCTACAACCGAGTGGTTGTACGATCGAGGGGTGACCGGGATCGACGACGACGAGGACAGGGCCGACGCCCTCTTCCACGCACTCGCCGACCGGACCCGCCGCGACATCATGCGCAGGGTGCTGGCCGGAGAACATTCGGTCTCGGCACTCGCGGCGAAGTACGACATGAGCTTCGCCGCGGTGCAGAAGCACGTCGCCGTCCTGGAGAAGGCGGGGCTGCTCGTCAAGCGGCGCAGCGGCCGCGAGCAGCTGGCCAGCGGCGACGTGGCGGCGGTGCGATCGGTGGCGTCCATGCTCACCGAGTTGGAGCAGATCTGGCGTGGCCGCATCGCACGCATCGACGAACTGATCGCATCCGAGACCACGACAGGCCTCAACGAGGAGGACTAGCACGATGCCCGTTATCGACACCCAGCACGACCTGGACACCCGGACCCTCACCATCACCGCCGAGTTCGACGCGCCCGTGCAGCGGATCTGGCGGATCTACGCCGACCCGCGTCAGCTCGAGAAGATCTGGGGTCCGCCGACCTACCCGGCCACCGTCGTCGAGCACGACCTCACCCCCGGCGGACGGGTGCACTACTTCATGACCAGCCCGGAGGGCGAGAAGTTCGCCGGGTACTGGAAGGTCACGGCCGTCGACGAACCGCGCAGCTTCTCGTTCGAGGACGGATTCGCCGACCTGGACTTCAACCCGAACCCGGACCTGCCTGTCTCCCGCAACGTCTACACGTTCACCGAGCACGAGGGCCGCACGCGCGTCACCTACGTGTCCACCTTCGAAACCGCCGAAGGACTGCAGAAGGTGCTCGAGATGGGCATCGTCGAGGGCGCGACCGGCGCGATCAACCAGATCGACGAGCTGCTCACCTCGTAAGACACCGCAGGATCGACGGGACACGACCGGCCGTACGGCGCGGGCCGTGCCCCGTCGATTGATCGGCCGCGTGGGTCGCACCTCTATCGTGTGCGGGGAGGTGACGACCGATGTCGCTGCATGGGTCCACGCTCGCCGGGGGCAGGCGCCATTCGATCGGTCTGCGTTCGGACGGCACGGTCGTCGCCACCGGAGACGGTTTCGCCGGCGAGTGCGACGTCCTCGCGTGGCAGAACGTCGTCGCGGTCGCCGCCGGGAACGTCCACGCGGCACGGAACACCGGCAAGTCCCACACCGTCGGGCTGCGCGCCGACGGCACCGTGGTGGCGACGGGCTGGAACGGCCATGGACAGTGCGAGGTGGACGACTGGCGAGAGATCGTCGCCATCGCGTGCTCTACGCGCACTTCGAGAACAAGCAGGCCGTCTTCGACGCAGCCATGGCCCGATACGGACCACAGAACTCGACAGGTGCGGTCAACGCCGTCGCCCCCGCCCTGGCCGAGACCGACCCCCCTCGATTCCTCACCGAGCTGGTGGGCGCCTTCCTCGAAGACTGGGACCGTGAAGAAGCACGATTGTTGATCAGCCTCGTGACACGGGACGGGCTGTTGCACAGCGACGCACTCCGCGCCCCCTTGACCGGCATGCGTGACTATGCCGTCGACCTGTTCGCCAGGTGGCTCGCTGCCGAGCGGATACCTCGGCACCTCGGCCCGGCCGAGAGGCTCGCGTTCTCCTTCACCGGCCCGATCGGCCTCGCGCGGGTGTTGCACCTCCACGCGGAGGCAAGCCCAGAGGAACGAGCCCAGGCACGCGCCGACGTCCTGCGACACGTCGAGTTCTTCACCGAAGTCGTCTTCCACGCCGAGAGCGAGCGGTACACAGGAGAGCCAAGGCCGCAGCCTTGATCGTCATCCCGCCGCAAGGAGTCCGAGCGTCACTCGCGGCCTCCCGGCGAGGGAACCGGAACGCGCCTACACGTTGAAGCAGAACTCCACCGGTTCCCGAGGCCCCGCAACGTCGGGGCGCGTCCATCCGGCGAGGCGCGTCGCAGCGTCGGCGTAACCGAGCGATCCGGTCGAGACCCCGATGACCAGGTCGTAGGCCTCGTCCTCCGGCGCGTCCAGGTCGACTCCGTTGAGTCCGTAGAACGTGAACGTGGCCATCCAACCCAGCCGCTTGTTGCCGTCGACCAACGGCTGGTTCCGGACGATCGACTCCAGGAGCACGGCGGCCTTCTCGTGCACCGTCGGATAGGCGTCCTGCGCCATCACCGACGACTTCGGTCGATGGGCCGCCGAGTCGAGCAGACCGACGTCTCGAACCTCCAGCACACCCAGGTCGCCCGCGAGAACCAGCAGATCCTCCAGGGTGAGGTACTCGACTCTCACTGAGCGAGCCGGTCGAGCAGCGCGGCATAGCGAGCGCGGCCTTCTCGCGACAGCGCACGTACCCGGTCGTCGCGAACACGCCGGGCCGCGGCCTCGGTGATCGCACGCGCGACCGCCTCCTGCTTGCTGACGCCTTCCGCTTCGGCGAGCAGGGCGAGGGCCCGCTCCTGTTCTTCGGTCAACCGCAGTGTCATCGCCACAGCCGCGATGATACCGCCTTGGTATCAAGCGGTGAGCGAGGATGTCGGTGCCGGTCGCGGCCGGGGCGCCCGGCTTCAGCGCACCAATCGGGCACATACGAACCTGTGGCCACAGTACGATCCGACGCCCCCCTACCCGCCACGCCGACTCGACTAGAGTCTCCCCATGTCGGTCTCCAAAAACACCATCGTCGCCGTTGCCGCCGATGGTGTCGGGGTGGTTTCCGTTTGCCTCGGCGGTTTCCTCACCGTCGCACCACACGTGGGTGGGCGACGACTCGGCCTGTCGGACACAGACAGCAAACGTAGACGTGCGCTGGGCGCCGCCGACCTCGTCCTCGGCATCGCGATCATCGCCAGTCGGTCGTCACCTCGTCGGTGGCGTGCCGTGGCGGCACGAGCCCTGTTCCACCTGCTGTTCGCGCGCGAGTACATGCGAAGCCATCGCCGACATAACGCCGTCGCGATGTGCGGACTATTCGTCCTCGACGCGGGGATCGCCGTCGGGCTCCGCCAAGAGCGTCATTCGGTCTGAGCAGACCGCCGGGTGCTGGCCAATGCATGCACGCCACGTTGAACCGGAACCCGACTACACGTTGAAGCGGAACTCCACCACGTCGCCGTCCTCCATGACGTAGTCCTTGCCCTCCATGCGGACCTTGCCCGCACTGCGGGCCGCCGCCATCGACCCGGCCTCCACCAGGTCGTCGAAGGACACGACCTCGGCCTTGATGAAGCCGCGCTCGAAGTCCGTGTGGATCACACCCGCCGCCTGGGGCGCCGTCGCACCCTTCGGGATCGTCCACGCGCGGGCCTCCTTCGGCCCGGCGGTGAGGTAGGTCTGCAGGCCGAGGGTGTGGAACCCGGCGCGCGCGAGCGCGTGCAGACCCGGCTCCTGCTGGCCGACCGACTCCAGCAACTCCCGGACGGCTTCCTCGTCGTCCAACTCCAGCAGCTCGGACTCGACCTTCGCGTCGAGGAACACGGCGTCGGCCGGCTCCACCAGCTTGGCGAGCTCCGCCCGGCGCGCCTCGTCGGTGAGCACCGGCTCGTCGGCGTTGAACACGTACAGGAACGGCTTGGCCGTGAGCAGGCTCAGCTCACGCAGGCCGTCGAGATCCACCTCGTCCTGCGCCGAGAAGAGGGTTCGACCGGAGTCGAGGATCGCCTTCGCGCGCTGCGCATTCTCGAACTCGGGCCGCTTCTCCTTCTTGGTGCGCGCCTCCTTCTCCAGGCGCACCAGAGCCTTGTCGAGCGTCTGAAGGTCGGCGAGGATCAGCTCGGTGTTGATCGTCTCGATGTCCGACAACGGGTCGACCCGACCGTCGACGTGAGTCACGTCCGGGTCGTCGAAGACCCGGATGACCTGGCAGATCGCGTTGGCCTCGCGAATGTTGGCAAGGAACTTGTTGCCCAGGCCCGCGCCTTCCGAGGCGCCCTTCACGATCCCCGCGATGTCGACGAACGACACGGTGGCCGGGACCGTCTTGGCCGAGCCGAAGATCTCGGCCAGCTTGTCCAGCCGCGGGTCCGGCAACGGCACCACGCCGACGTTCGGCTCGATCGTCGCGAACGGATAGTTCGCCGACAACACGTCGTTGCGGGTCAGCGCGTTGAAAAGGGTGGACTTGCCGACGTTGGGCAGGCCGACGATGCCAAGGGTCAGACTCACGACTCGCCAGTGTACGGGTCCGGTTCGCGGCGCGGGTCAGCCGTCGTCGTCCCGGTCGTCTCCGCTGTCGTCGCCGCCACCGTCGTCGCCCTCGCCGCCCTGGCCGTCCTCGTCGTCACCGACGTCGTTGCCCGGGCCGTTGTCCTCCTGCTGCTGTTGTTCCTGCTGCTGTTCCGGCTGGTAGCCGCCGCCGTCCCGGGTGTCGTCACACGCGGTGGCGGCGAAGCCGGAGGCGGCCACGGCGGCCAGCACCGCCGTACCGGCCAGCATTCTGCGGAGCGGACGTCGACGCGTGCCTTGTGTCATGTTCTCGACCGTAGGCGCGCGAACGTCACCATGCATGCCGGCCACCGTGTCCGATTTCCGCCAGTGGCCACCCGGGCACGGTGGCACCATCGCACTATGACCCAGGTCGAGGCGCTGTGTTCCGGTCTCTGGCGCGACACGGAACGCTGCTACCGCGCCGTGAGCTCGCGCGACGCGCGGTTCGACGGCCAGTTCGTGACGGCCGTGCGCACGACACGGATCTACTGCAGGCCGTCCTGCCCCGCCCTGACCCCGAAACCGCAGAACGTCGAGTTCTTCCCGACCGCGGCCGCGGCCCAGTCTCGGGGTTACCGCGCGTGCAAGCGCTGCCTACCGGACGCGGTGCCCGGCTCCCCCGAGTGGGACGTGCGCGCCGACCTCGCCGCGCGCGCCATGCGCCTCATCGCCGAGGGCACGGTCGAACGCGAAGGCGTGTCCGGGCTCTCCCGCAGACTCGGGTACTCGGAACGGCATCTCGGTCGCGTCCTGGGTGCCGAACTCGGCGCGGGCCCGCTCGCACTCGCCCGCGCCCACCGCTCCCACTCGGCCCGGGTTCTGATCGAGATGTCGGACCTCCCGATCACCGACGTCGCCTTCGCGTCCGGTTTCTCCAGCGTCCGGCAGTTCAACGACACGATCCGCGAGGTGTTCGCCGCCACTCCGTCCGAGCTCAGAGCGAGCGCGGTGCGCCGCGGACATCACCGGTCGCAGACGGGGGATACAGCCCCGACCACCGGCGTCCGGTTGTGCCTGCGGCTGCCGTTCCGCCCGCCGTTCGACGCCTCCGGCGTCCTCGAATACCTGGCAGTCCGCGCGGTTCCCGGCGTCGAGAGCGCGAACGCCCGCGACCACGAGTACCGCAGGACATTCCGGCTCCCCCACGGCCCGGCGGTCGTGCGCGTGCTGCCGCAGCCGACGCATGTCGAATGCGTCGTCAGGCTCACCGACGTCCGCGATCTCGCCACGGCCGTCTCGCGGGTCCGTCGGCTCTGGGACCTCAATGCCGATCCCCAGGCCGTACTGGACTGCCTCTCGCGCGATCCCGTGCTGGAGCCGTGGGTCGCCAAGGCGCCGGGCATTCGCGTGCCGGGTGCGGTCGACGGTGCGGAGATCGTACTGCGCGCCATGCTCGGGCAGCAGGTGTCAGTCGCCGCGGCCCGCACGGCGACCACGCGCCTCGCCGCCGAGCTCGGCGAACCGGTGGCGATCGCCTCACCCGACGACCCGGCTCGGCTGTTCCCGTCCCCGGCAGCGGTGGCGGACCACGCGGGCGACGTGCTCACCGGTCCCCGGCGGCGTATCGCCGCGATCCGCGAGGTCGCCGCCTCACTCGCCTCCGGCGACCTCGACGTCCACATCGGGCGTGACGCGGACGAACTCCGGCACGACCTGCTCTCCCTGCCAGGCATCGGCCCCTGGACGGCCGACTACGTTCTGCTGCGCCTGCTCGGCCGGACCGACCTGCTGCTCGACACCGATCGCGCACTCCAGCGCGGAGCCCAGGTGGTGGGCCTCGACCGCGCCCGGCTGAGCGACCACGCCCGACGGTGGAGGCCGTGGCGCTCGTACGCGGGCATGTATCTCTGGCTCGCGAGCAACGCGCCGAGCCCCGCCATGACGAGGAAGGAAGACCCATGACAGCTTACTGGTCCACACAGGACACTCCGATCGGCGCGTTCACCGCCGTGGTCGACGCTGACGGGGCCGTGTTGGCCTCCGGCTGGACCGCAGACGCCACGGAGCTGGCGAGCCTCGTCGCCGCGCCCCTCCGGCCCGGCGACCTGAAACACCACACCGACCTGGGCGCGGTGACCAAGGCCGTCCGCCGATACCACGACGGCGAACTCGACGCCGTCGACGAGGTCGCCGTCCGGCAGCGATCCGGCGCTTTCCTGCAACACGCGTGGGATGTGCTTCGCACCGTGCCCGCGGGACGACCTGTGACGTACTCCGAGTTCGCGGCTCTCGCCGGTCGCCCCGCCGCGATCCGTGCAGCAGCGTCGGCGTGCGCGCGCAACGCCGCCGCGTTGTTCGTGCCGTGCCACCGCGTGTTGCGCACCGGTGGCGCGCTGGGAGGCTTCCGGTGGGGGCTGGACGTGAAACGCTGGCTGCTGACTCACGAATCAGCCTCCGGCCACGAGTTCTGACCCCGTACGCGACTTCCGCACCCGCAGCCGTGTGGGAATCCGCTGCCGGAGTTCGTCCACGTGGGACACAAGACCGACGACCCGGCCACCGGCGCGGAGCTCGTCGAGCACGCCCATCACCACGTCCAGCGTCTCGTTGTCGAGCGTTCCGAAACCCTCGTCGACGAAGAGCGTGTCGAGCAGCGCACCACCGGTCTCGGCCGCGACCACGTCGGCCAACCCCAGGGCGAGCGACAGCGAGGCGATGAACGACTCCCCACCCGAGAGCGTCTTGGAGGAGCGGACCTGTCCCGAGTAGTCGTCGAGTACGTCGAGACCGAGGCCGTGTCCACCGCGCGTCCGCACCCGATCCTCCTGGTCCGAGTGCACGAACGAGTAGCGTCCCTGACTCATCGAACGCAGTCGCGCGGTGGCGGCCACGGCCACCTCCTCCAACCGCGCCGCGAGAACGTACGACCGCAATGACATCCGCCGGCTGTTCTGCCCCTGGCCGTTGAACACGTCCGTCAGAGCAGTCAGCTCGGCGAACTCCTGTTCCGCCGGTTCGAGTTCGGCGAGCGCGGTGCCCAGCTCACGCAACAGGCTTCGCACGTCCTCGGCCGTGCGTTCGCTGGCCCGCAGCGTGGCGACCGCGGCCTCCGCCCGCTCGCGCGCCTCGCGCTCCGCCGCCTCGGCCGACGCGACGTC